>CAKPAK010000119.1 GCA_934132915.1 uncultured Bacilli bacterium | reverse complement strand
TAATATGACAACATTTTAATAACAAAAACAAAGGTAGCAGAATTTTGCTTATCTTTGTCCCCGATATCTGAAATTTGTAAATAATAAAATTGTAAATCAAATGATTACTATTGAACAACTTAAAGACGTGAAAGAGCGCACTGATGCGCTGAGGAGGTATCTTTGACATCGACGGGAAGAAAATTCAAGTCGAAGAAGAGCAATTAAGAACACAAGCTCCGGGATTCTGGGATGACCAGAAGAGAGCCGAAGCTCAAATGAAACTGGTGAAAGACCTGCAAAAGTGGATTGAAGGCTACAACGAACTCAAGACATTGGCAGATGAACTAGAACTGGCATTTGATTTCTATAAAGAAGAACTGGTGACCGAGGAAGATGTGGACGCTGCTTACGCCAAAGCTAGTGAAGCGGTAGAGGCACTCGAACTCAAAAATATGCTTCGTGACGAAGCCGACCAGATGGATTGTGTGTTGAAAATCAATTCAGGTGCCGGTGGTACGGAAAGTCAGGACTGGGCTTCTATGCTGATGCGTATGTATCTGCGTTATGCCGAGACCAACGGTTATAAAGCTACCATTGCCAACCTTCAGGAAGGGGATGAAGCCGGAATCAAGACCTGTACTATCAATATCGAAGGTGACTTTGCTTATGGTTATTTGAAAGGAGAGAACGGTGTGCACCGCCTGGTTCGTGTTTCTCCGTACAATGCGCAAGGTAAACGTATGACCTCTTTTGCTTCTGTGTTTGTTACTCCGTTGGTAGATGACAGTATTGAAGTTAATATTTTGCCTGCCAATATCTCTTGGGATACGTTCCGAAGCGGTGGTGCCGGTGGACAGAATGTGAATAAGGTGGAGTCCGGTGTCCGTTTGCGTTATCAGTATAAAGACCCTTATACCGGTGAGGAAGAAGAAATCCTGATCGAGAATACCGAAACCCGTGACCAACCGAAGAATCGTGAGAATGCAATGCGTCAGTTACGTTCTATCTTATATGATAAGGAATTGCAGCACCGTATGGCAGAACAGGCGAAGGTGGAAGCCGGTAAGAAGAAAATCGAATGGGGTTCTCAAATCCGAAGCTACGTATTTGATGACCGTCGTGTGAAAGACCACCGTACCAACTATCAAACCTCGGATGTGAACGGCGTGATGGATGGCAAAATAGATGGTTTTATCAAAGCTTATTTGATGGAGTTTTCTTCACAAGAATCATAAAAAATAAAATTAGCAAGAATTATTTTTGGAAAGTTAATAGATTTGTACTTACTTTGTTAGCGTTGAACTTTAAAGCTAACTATTATGGGTAAGGTGAAGAAAAAAGTAGCAATTAGTAAGAAAGAAGAAGAACAAGCCCAGAAGGTTGTCAAAATAGTGTTCGTCTCATTAATTATTTTGGCATTGATTATGCTGATCGCATTTTCCTTTTTCGGCTGATAAGTTCGCCACAAATTATACGGTTAACCCAGATTGTTTGGTTATTGATAGGATAAATATCAAATTCGATCTGTATTAATC
>CAKPAK010000118.1 GCA_934132915.1 uncultured Bacilli bacterium | reverse complement strand
TGCTATACTTGTGGAAAAGCAGCATCGCATATGCGATACCAAAGGAGGCCGACCATGAAATTTTCGGAATTTGTAATTTTTGTTCGAAGGAAACTCAAATTGAGCCAGAAGCAACTAGCAAATGCAATTAATGTTAGCTATTCGACTATTAACCGTTGGGAGAATGGTCATGTTGTGCCAAGCAATTTGGCTGTGAAGAGTTTTTATGACTTTTGTGAAAACAATTTTATTGATGTTCCTAACGGCCTGCTGTAACGTTGCTTGCCGATTATCACAGAAAATTCTAGGAGGTAAATAATTATGGCAAGAGCGGATTTGATATGTGAATTAATAAAGTACGGCTTAACAAATGATCCTGTCAGCTTTAGAAAAGCGGCAGAAGCATTATGCGCGGAAGAGCGCGCAAAACAACATACCGTGCTAGCAGCAAAAATTGACGAGTTTCTAAAAACTTCTCACAAGCCCGTTGCAAAAGGACTCCCTAATTCACCTGTGCCTGTTCGCGGTAATATAAATGAGCAAAACTTATTTTCTGAAAAAGTTCCACAGAGAAGACTGGATCATCTAATTCTCCCAAACTATGTTCGGGCGGCTTGTCAAGATATAATTAACGAGCAAAATCGTTCAGATTTGTTGCAATCATATGGAGTAGAGCCTCGAAACAAGTTGCTTTTGATTGGCCCCCCTGGGAACGGAAAAACATCATTAGCCGAAGCAATTGCTGAAGCACTAATGGTTCCGTTTCTTACAGTCAGGTATGAGAGTATTATAGGTTCATATCTCGGTGAAACGGCATCAAGGTTATCAAAGTTGTTTGAATACGTAAAAACGAGAGAGTGTGTTTTATTCTTTGATGAATTTGAGACCTTGGGAAAAGAACGCGGCGATGTTCATGAAACAGGTGAAATTAAGCGAGTCGTAAGTTCCTTGCTAATGCAAATTGATGCTCTTCCGAGTTATGTTATTGCAATTGCCGCTACAAATCATGATACTCTACTTGATAAAGCAGCATGGCGAAGATTTCAAATCCGGCTGGAAATACCAAAACCGACCCGGAGTACCTTAGAAGAATACTATCGTTTTTTTGAAAGAGAAAGAAATTTTAAATTCGGTTTGCAGCCGAGCACCTTGGCGAAAAAAACTTTGGGTATAAGTTATGCCGAGGCTGAAGAATTTGCACTTTCTGTTTATAGACAATATATCTTAAGTCTGCCAAGCGCTAATGTAAAAGAAATTACTGAGCGAGCAATTTATAGCTGGCAATCTCAAGTAATTGTTGTACATAAAGATCAGGAAGGAGTAGAAACATGCCGGACAGACCTTTAATACTGTTTCCGTCCCCAGAGCGAGCAGATCGTGAACACAAGCCACCCCTATTTACAAGAACAGTTAGACCATCTTTCGAAAGACAATTCACCCGATTGCAACCATCTTTTAATTTACTTAAAACCGCGTTTGAACAGAAATCCTTAAAGATTCAACAATCTCCCGCTGGAATCAATCCTGAATTTGCATTGGTTTTTGAAATAATTG
>CAKPAK010000117.1 GCA_934132915.1 uncultured Bacilli bacterium | reverse complement strand
GACTATATTTATATCGGTGAACGCGGGGGCATTACGATTGTTAATATGGATATGGAGATAGAGGCACAACTTGGTTATTTTTATTCTCCATTAATGGTCCATGGATTGTTTGGAGACAACCGCAATAATCTCTACATTACAAATCTTGGACTCCCTGTAAGTTATAATCATTTGCGAAGACTGAAGAGAATTAAGTGATTTGTATGGCAGAAAGGAGATAACTATGATTACTGATAATGTAAAACATATTGACGCATATTTGGGCATCTCTGAGAACTTGAACGCAGCTATCGACTTCATTAAAAACACAGATTTGACTAATTTGCCTCTTGGGAAGACTGATATAAGAAAAGATGTTTGGGCTGTTCGAGTTTCGTTGGAAACAAAGAAACGGGAAGACGATGTTTTCGAAGCACATAGAAATTATATTGATATTCATCTGCCTATTATCGGAAGGGAAAGAATCGATACTGCAAATACATCGTCTTTGGAGGGATACAAAGAATACCGCGTGGAAGATGATTGTGAATTCCTGAGAGGTGCTCCTAATGGGAGTTTAATTCTTGAGGACGGACAGTTTGCAATCTGCTTCCCGCAAGATGCGCATATGGGCGGACTTTGCGTAGATAAGGCAGAAAGTTTGGAAAAACTGGTGTTTAAAGTGGGAGTTTGAATATGGAAAAGAAATTTAGCAACGATAACTTTCATTTGTATACCGAAATTGTGTTTGGAAAAGACACAGAACATGAAGTAGCCAAATTGGTTCGCAAGTATGGCGGAACAAAAGTTATGGTGGTTACCGGTAGCGCAAGTGCAAAAAAATCCGGGCTGTTGGATACGGTGATTTCATTGTTGGAACAGGCAGATATCCCTGTTGTAGAGTTTTCCGGCGTAAAAGCGAATCCTCAGCGCTCGTTTGCGGAAAAGGGATACCAGCTGGCAGTTGATGAAGGCGTGGATTTTTTGCTTGGTGTAGGCGGAGCCAGCGCCATCGATACGGCCAAAGCAATTGCGTTGGGTTTGGCAAATGAAGGCGGTTTCTGGCAGTTTTATTCCGGGGAAAGCGTTCCGAAAAAGATGGCTCCCGTGGGAACGATCCATACACTTGCTGCAGCAGGAAGTGAAACCAGCGGATCCACGGTTCTGGTTGATGACGTCAGCGGATCCTTTGAGAAAAAGGGAATGATGTATCCAGATGTTGTTCGTCCGGTATTCGCAATTATGAATCCCGAATTGACATATAGTGTGAATAGATATCAGACCGCAGCTGGAGCCAGTGATATTTTGGCGCACACATTTGATAGGTATTTCAATTCGGTTTCCTGTGCCTTAAGTGATGAATTCAGCGAAGGATTAATGCGGACCGTAATCAGATATACAAAAAAGGCACTGGATGTTCCCAATGATTATGAGGCACGCGCAGAGCTAATGCTTGCCGGTTCGTTTAGTCATAATGGCCTGACAGGATTAGGGGGAAAAAGCCCCTCCGCTGGTACGCATAATCTGGAGGCAAATCTTTCCGGCAACTATGATAC
>CAKPAK010000116.1 GCA_934132915.1 uncultured Bacilli bacterium | reverse complement strand
CAAGATGAATAATCCTCTAAATTTATATCCCCATAACCAAGAAGGTTATGAAGAAACAAAACAAGCCTTTGACGCAGGAATGAGAATTGTTAGTAACATCAGAGCAACCGGAACAGGGAAAAGCTTTATTAACCTGCAACTAATTTTAGATAATCAAGATAAAAAAATCATTTATGTTGTTCCTAGTTTAGCTATCTTGGAACACTTGCAAGAAATTATCGATGAAAATCCAAATGTTAATGTTGCTGATTTTTCTCATGTTGATTTCAGAACCTACCAGAGTTTTATTAATATGAGTGATGAAGAACTTAAAAATTTAGCATGTGATCTCTTAATCATTGATGAGTTTCATCATTTAAACGGACCCGTTTGGGGAAATCGAATTTTAAGAATAATCGAAACCCACCCCAACATGAAAGTTTTTGGAACAACAGCCTACACGGTAGTAAACCGAGGAACCCCTTACGAAAGGGACATGGCCAAAGAAGGGGGAGAGGAAATTTTCTCTAATTCAGTGGTGAACCGATATGACCTATGTGACGCAATAATTGATGGTGTATTACCCAAACCAATCTATAAAAGTGCATATGTCAATCTATTGAGTGAACTTGAAAACATCCAAAAAAGTTTGGATAGTACAAGTCTTACTTTAGGAGAATATCGAAAATATCAATTGCTTTTAGACGATCTAAAAAGAAAAATTCATGAAGCCCCCACTGTTGCAGATTTATTAAAAAAAAGTTTAAAACCAAATGGAAAATACTATTATTTTTGTCCAATACAGTCACAAAAAGACGTTAACGACATTGAAACTATAAAGACGCAAATTTTAGAATATTTAAAAGGAAAATATAAGGAAGAAGATATTGTTTTTTATACAACGACCTCTAAAATGGGAGAGTTAGGGCGAAAAAATCGTGATGCTTTTTATCATGATAAAACCTTAGAGGGAGAAGATTGCTCAAATAAACTTCGAATCATGTTTGCGATTAATCAGTATAATGAGGGAGTTCATGCCCCAAATGTTGATGGTGTTATCGAAGGTAGAATGACCAATTCAGATATTATTTATTTTGAACATTTAGGCAGATGTTTAGCCGTAAGAGGAGACACAACCCAAAGATACAAAGAATTAGAAAAATTCTCCTTAGAGGAATTAAGAAAGATGTGTCATGACAGAGATATTGCAATGAAAGAAAATTCTCTAAAAGAAGAATTAATCGAAAAATTACTTTCTCCAATCATTATTGATTTAACTTGTAATTATGAATTTATTCGGGAATTAGAAGATAACTTAAAAAATCGCTTAAAAGAATCATCGAAAAGAAAAAATAGTCCATATCAAAGAAGAAAATTAATGAATGCCTCTTTTGATATTGAGATAGAAAATATTGACATTTTTCAAACTTTAATGGAATTAAAAAGAAGATTGGCCTCTTCTTGGGATAGAATGTACGAATATGCTCATATTTATTATGAACATCGGGGAGATTTAGAAGTACCACGTCTATTTAAAACCAACAATGGTTGGGAATCCAACGAAAACGGTCAAATTAACTTAGGCGCTTGGATAGCTACACAAAGAAAAAGAGTATCATCAGAAAGTGAACGCGGTCAGAAGTTATTAGAAAT
>CAKPAK010000115.1 GCA_934132915.1 uncultured Bacilli bacterium | reverse complement strand
TTTTTTTAGTATTTCCTTATTATCAAGTTCATTATATAATTTTACTACTGTACTTTTTTTCACAAAACCACCTTCATTTAAGATGATATATTATTTTATAAAAATAATCAAGAAAAAAAGCTATAAAACTATAGCTATCATATTATTAGATCCTTTATTTACTACTTTACATAATGTTGATTGAAGTTTATATCTTAAATTATCTGGCATAAGAGATAATTTTGCCTGTATTCCTTCTTGTACAATTTCATCTAAACTTCTACCAAATATTTCACTTTTCCAAATACTATCAGCACTTTCTTCTTGGTTTTTAGTTAAATAATTTATTAATTCTTTTGATTGAAGTTCTGATCCTATAATTGGTTCAAATGTACTTTCAACATCTACTCTAATCATATGAATTGATGGTGCGACTGCTTTTAACTTAACACCATATCTTCCACCTTGTTTAACTACTTCTGGTGTATCTAATTTCATATCTTTTAAAGTTGGTATTGCAATTCCATATCCAACTTCTTTAACCATTTTAAGTGCGCTCTTATATTGTTCAAATTCTTCTTTTGTTTCATTATATTCTTGGAATATATTAAGAAGTGAGGCCCTACTATTTATACTTGTTCCTATAATTTCTTTTAGTACTTCATCATACAAATTATTAGGAGCAGTAAGTGTTATTGTTACCTCTCCCTTTGCTGGATCTACATTTGACATATATGCTTTTTCTATTTGATCACACTGTTTAAAATGTTTGTTAATAGAATCTATATCACGAAGTTTATCAACTTCTACAACACATTCCCTTATTTGATCTATATATACTTTTTTTATTGGATGATTTGGATTTAATGTTCCTATCCAATCTGGAATATCTACTTTAACATTAAGTACAGGAAACTCATATAAAGCCTCTTTTAATATGTTATATACATCTTTTTCATTCATAGTTTCTGCACTTATTGGTATTACAGGCACATTATGTTCTTCTTTTAATTTTTCTGCCAACCTTTCAGTTTCTGGAAGTGTTGGATGTGCTGAATTTAATAAAACTATAAATGGTTTACCTATTTCTTTTAGTTCACTTATTACTTCATTTTCTGCTTCTATATAATTATTTCTAGTAATATCACCTATACTACCATCTGTTGTTACTACAATACCTATTGTAGAATGATCTCTAATTACTTTTTCTGTGCCTATTTCAGCTGCCTCTACAAAAGGAATGTCTTCATCATACCAAGGTGTTTTAACCATTCTTGGTTCTCCCATTTCATCTTCATAACCTTTAGCAGCAGGAATAACATAACCAACACAATCAACTAATTTTATATTTGTTTCAAATTCTTCAACCTTTATTTTAGCGGCTGTTGATGGAACAAATTTAGGCTCTATTGTCATAATTGTTTTTCCTTGTGCCGTTTGAGGAATTTCATCTAAACATCTTTTTCTCTCATATTCATCTTCAATATTAGGCACAACTAAATTTTCAATAAATTTCTTTATAAAAGTGGATTTACCTGTTCTTACGGCTCCAACTACACCAAGGTATATATCTCCACCTGTTCTTTCTGATATACTTTTTATAATATCTATCTTTTCCATTTAATCCCTACTTTCTTTATTAAACTATATGAATTAAAT
>CAKPAK010000114.1 GCA_934132915.1 uncultured Bacilli bacterium | reverse complement strand
AAGTAATCCCATCCCAAGCAAAATTCAACATCTTCTTTAAAGGATATTTACTTTCTCCTGCTGCCCTTTCCCCTCTTTCATAGTAAACAATATCATTTTTAAAACCAATTAACGGAAAGATTCCTCTTAAAAATAGATTAACTTCTTTGTAATCTTCTAGTGAATTTAACACTTTTTTTGAAGTGAGACGATAATCAGCATGATTATAAACAACATCTACACCAAGCATCTTCATTACCTGATAAAAACCTTGCGCTGTTGTTCTTTTAAAAAAACTGTCTTTCTTCCTACTATTTCTAACACCATAAACAATATCAGCTCCATGATTTCTCTTTTCTATCATCTCATCCATTGCTTCAATATCATCTTGTAAATCAGCATCCATACTAATTACAATATCAGCATCATCCTTAACCGTCAAAAGCCCCGCTAATAAAGCATTCTGATGTCCTCTATTTCTCGATAAATTAATTCCTCCAAAAAGTTTATCTTCTTCATAAAATTTTTGAATCAAATCCCAAGTTTTATCTTTAGATCCATCATTTACGAAAATAACTCTTGACTGTTTACTAATTTTTTTCTTTTGAATCAAATCTGCCATTTTCTTCTTTAACACCTTTTTTGTTTTTTCTAAAACTTCTTCCTCATTATAACAAGGAATTACAACATATAAATTCTCCATCAAATTACTCCTCCATTCCTAACTTTAACATTATCTTATTTATTGCTAAAATAGCTAGTATAATAAAATATGGAACATAAATAAACAAATACCTAGAACGTGCCTCAAATAAAATTTCAAATAAAAACAAACCAATTAAAGAAAGTTGAATAACCGAAATTTCTCTATTATTTTTCTTACTATAACAAAATAATAACAACAACAAAATAAACAACCATACGGCATGCCTAATAGAAGAAACATAAATATAATACTTTCCTGTAGAATAAGCAAAATCAGTAACAAAACGATTCATTCTAAATTCATTCCAATAGTATGAAACGTAAAAGCTCCCTTCTTCTCCAAAGAAAAATGTTCCATCATTAAAATTAACTAAAATCTTATTTCTTAAATGTTTTACCGTTCCCGAAAACTTTAGATCATTTAATCTTCTTTTACATTCTTCCAAATTATTTTTTGTTCGTAATTCCCTATTTGCAAAAGATGCTGAAAAAGAAACATCACTTCCACTCCAAACCCCATTTGTCTCCTCATTTAATCCCATCATCAAAAAATGGGTTAATCCTATTTTCTTATTGGAATCCAGTTTCATAACATCATTTTTTATATATGAAATTGGCATTGTTACTAAAAGATAAGTCAAAATTACTATAACTAATTTTTTCCCTAATTTAACTAAAGAATCTTTTGATAATTTTTTATCAAAAAAATCCAAAAATTCAAATCCAATAATAGAAATAAATATTATTAAAATTTGTGGTTTAATCTGATAACCAATAAATGATATTAATGATAATAAAAATATTTTAAAATATATTTTTTTATTAAAATACAAATAAACAAAAAGTATTAGCATTGGAAATAATAATCCAATCGAATCAGAATATGGAACCAAAAACCATGAAGATGTCCCAATTAATATTGCATATATTATCCATGAAAGAAATGCCATTTTACGATTATTTACAATTTTCTTAGTGCACAAATACACCATCACTCCTACAATCGTAAAAATAAGGCAATTATTAAAAACTAAAATAAAGCTCAAGGTTTTTGGACCTTTACTAATACTCCTAGTAATAAAAGCAAAAAACATCTCATACAACAGCAATAATATATTAT
>CAKPAK010000113.1 GCA_934132915.1 uncultured Bacilli bacterium | reverse complement strand
TTATGAGAATTTAATTGCAATTTAAGCAAAAATTAAATTATAACTAATTAAGTAAGAATTGGAGGTATTTAATAATGACTGATTTAGAACAAAAGAAAAAAGCAAAAGAGTTTGCAGAGTTTTGGAAAGATAAAGGATATGAAAAGGGGCAATCACAAATATTTTGGACAACTTTATTAACGGATGTATTTGGCGTAGAAAATATTAGTGAATTTATTGAATTTGAAGATCAAGTTCATATTGATAAAACAACTGGTTTTATAGATGGATACATTCCAAATACTAAAGTATTAATTGAACAAAAGAGTATCGAAAAAGATTTAAGAAAACCAATAAAACAATCAGATGGTAGTTTACTTAATCCTTTTCAGCAAGCAAAAAAATATATTGCTGAACTTCCAGTCTCTAAACATCCTAAATGGGTTATTACATGTAATTTTAAATCATTTCTTGTTTATGATATGAATAATCCTAACAGTGAACCAGAAGAAATACTATTAAAAAATTTATCAAAAGAATATTATCGTTTATCATTTTTAGTAGATGAAAAAAGCGAGCATTTAAAAAAAGAGGAAGAATTGTCATTTAAAGCAGGTGAATTAGTTGGAAAACTTTATGATGCTTTTTCTAAGCAATATAAAGATATAACTAATGAGCAATCACAAAAAGATTTAAATGAATTATGCGTTAGATTAGTATTTTGTTTATATGCTGAAGATGCAGGCTTATTTGGAAGAAAAAATGTTTTTCATGATTATTTAAGTAAATATGATGATTTAGTTTTAATGAGGAAAAATTTAATTGAACTATTTAAAATTTTAGATACAAAATTAGAAGATAGAGATCCTTATCTAGATGATGATTTAAACCAATTTCCTTATGTTAATGGTGGATTGTTTTCTAATGAAAATATAGAAATACCTTTATTTACTGAAGAGATAAGAGATACTTTGTTAGCTAAAGCATCTGATGATTTTGATTGGTCTGAAATATCTCCAACTATATTTGGTGCAGTATTTGAATCAACATTAAATCCAGAAACTAGAAGATCTGGAGGTATGCATTATACTTCAATTGAAAATATTCATAAAGTAATTGATTTATTATTTTTAAATGAATTAAGAGAAAAATTAGACGATACATTGGCGTATAAAAACGAAAAAACAAGAAATGAAAAATTAATAGAATTTCAAAATTATATAGCGTCACTTAATTTTTTAGATCCTGCTTGTGGATCAGGCAACTTTTTAACAGAAACATATTTATCTTTAAGAAGATTGGAAAATGAAATGTTATCAGCAATGTCTAAAGGTATGATGATGCTTGATATAGCAGATACAATAAAAGTGTCAATTCATCAATTTTATGGAATAGAGATAAATGATTTTGCCGTTAAAGTTGCTAAAACTGCTCTTTGGATTGCAGAAGCTCAGATGTGGACTGAAACTAAAAAGATAATATCTAGTTTTACAAATATTAGTGATTTTTTACCATTAGAAACTTATGATAATATCATTGAAGGTAATGCATTAAAAATAGATTGGAATGAAGTTATTCCAAACAATAAATGTAACTATATAATGGGAAATCCACCTTTTGTTGGTGCAAGATTAATGAGTCCAATTCAAAAAGTGGATGTTGCAGAAATATTTAAAAGTATTAAAAACTATGGAAATATTGATTATGTAGGCTGTTGGTATATTAAAGCAGCTAATTATATGAAAAATACTAGTATAGAAACTGCATTAGTTTCAACTAATAGTATATGTCAAGGAGAACAAACAACAATTTTTTGGAAAGATATGTTG
>CAKPAK010000112.1 GCA_934132915.1 uncultured Bacilli bacterium | reverse complement strand
AACATATCACAAATGCATCTTTCAGCATTATATATTTTAATTGGATTATTAAACATATTGTTAAATTCAATAATTCCAATGTCATAATATTTATTTGCAACATAATGTACCTTATAATTACATAATACTCTTTTTTTACTATTAACAGTTATTTCTACTTCTTTTTGAGTTTCTTTAATTAAACCCAGTATACTTAAAGCTGTTTTATATGAATATATAGCGTCTGGATATCTTTTTTGAAAAACATATTCATCATCTACTAACAAGTTACTATCCATGTATAATCCATGAGAGACTTTCTTTATCAAACCAGTATCAACATATTTTTTTATTAATGGTTTACTAATATTCAGTCTTAAAAAATCTGAGGTAGATATATATCCATGATTAGTACCTAAGAACTGTTTAATTTTATCTTCATTAGTCATAGAATCACCATTTACTTTCATAACAACATTATATCATTTTATTATATTTAGGTAAACTAATTTTACACAATAAAAATAATAAATTTTTGATAACTGTCAGCGACTACTTTTATGGGTTTTAGGGATACTCCCTAACAAGCATCAATAGGTGTGTCAACACCATGCTTGATTTATTGTACAAGACCAGTAAGTAACCTCTGATAAAATTACATTTTTTAGGAATTTTTCATAAAATTTCACAAAAAAAATAGCACTAATTTTTAATTAAATTAGTGCCTAAACATTATTTTTATTCATCATTTATATTAAATTTTATTGATTTAGAATACTTGATTTTACAAAACTTAAAAGCTAAAAATAATCTTAATCTACATTGTTGTTTTAGATATTCTTGTTGCTCATCAATACTTCCTTTTTCTGATAACCAGCTAGATTTTTCTATTATTTCATCCCTTAATTTTTCATCTTTCGAGCAATCATTTAGCTCATAATATAAGCTATTTTGTATATTTCTTTTATTAAAGTCATCGTCAAAATTGCAATATTGAAGTTTTGGCAAGTATCTTTTTTCTATTAAATATATATTTTTAATTTGTGGAAATTTCATAATTTTAAGTTTTTTATTATTAACTAAAATGAAATCACTATAGCCATCATAATTATTTATATTATCACAATTCAAATAACTTGTTATTAATAAATAATCTTCTATATTGTTTGTTTTACTTATTACTTCATTTACATCATTTTGAGTCAATTTTGAAATACTATCTATTATATTAATAAATTCTTTTTCTTTTGCAGGCTCAAAAACCTCACCAAATTGTTCAGCAATACTTTCGTATCCACCACAATCTTTAAAGAAAATATCTCTTGGAATCAATTGATTAATACCACATACTCTTTTAATTTTAAAATCAATTTTTTCTATTTTATTTAGATCGTTTAAGTAATCTTCTAACTCATTACTTTTCAAAGCTTTTTCTTTTATAATTTTTTCAAAATCTTTCAATTTATCTTTTTCTAATTGATTATTCTTTATATACTCTTTTTCTTTCTTTTCAGCATCACTAATAACCAGCTCTAATAATTCAACAAGATTGCCATAGTTAATATTAAGATTTAACTCTTGTTCAAATTTTGTTTTCTCAGTTGAAGAAATTATTTCTAATAAGTTTTTAAAATAATATTTATCATCTTTTGTGATTTCATCATAATTTATACTATCTTTAAATATGGTTCTAATTTTAAATGCACACAATAATTCTTTTAATATAATTTTATCGTCAATATGCCAACCACTCCAACTGCTTAAATATTCATGATCAATAAAATCAAATTCCAAATGATCATATACGTCTTGTATTGAAGTCTTTTTATTACAATATTTTTTAAAATT
>CAKPAK010000111.1 GCA_934132915.1 uncultured Bacilli bacterium | reverse complement strand
TCCGCACCAAACAATGAAAATCCGAACCTTTTCTCGATAGGAGAAGGGTTCGGATTTTTTGTTTTCTTCGGAAAGCAAAATGAAGGCTCCTTCCCGACGGCTGTGTGTCCAAAACCTTATCAGAAGAAAGACCGTATCACGAAGGTCACAACTGTAAGAGTGCCGTAAGGCAGAAAGGACACGATTATGAAGTACGATGCAAGAACCTGTTCGTTCAACAATGTGTAAAAGGCATGGAAATGGCCGCTTTGAGTAAAACGTCTCTAACGTTGTCTACTTGATGTCCTTGTTTTGCCGTGCTATACTGTACATATATACATTTCAAACCTATTTGTATTGAGTACAGGAAAAACATGGTAAAGCTTTTTTCATGTAAAGCACACGATGGCGATTATTTTTGGCTTCGCTATAAACATGACGCAGAAGAACTATATCATAACCTTGTAATAGATGGTGGCAGAAAATCAAATGCTTCGGATTTTTGTGAAATGCTCAAACGCATTTACGAGAATGGTGAGAAGATCGATGCGATGGTTCTGACGCATTTTGACCAAGATCACATCATGGGCATGCTTGCAGGATTGCAGAAAGCTCAAAAGAAAAATTGTATTCCAGAGATAGAAGCACTTTACTTTAACACCGGAGAAGGGTATTGGAAACATCACCGAATCGAGAAAGAATATGTTATATTTCCCGAAGAAACTGTAAAGGTTTCCGTGATAGATAGGCTTGGATACAGCGCAGGTGATTTGATAAAATTGATGGATTTTTTTCAATCGTATGGGCTGGAAGAGCACATTTGTTCCTATGTGGCACAGCCTTGTGGCGAGATTCAAATTGGGGATGCAAAGATTTATATTATAAGTCCAAGTGATGCCTCTCTCATGGACTTGATTCAAAATTCTTCAGATTTGATGCAAGCACCTCCTGCGACTCCTTATGGTGGAACCGACCCGGATTGGTCAGTTCCTTTGGACGAATTGTGTGGATGCAGCGTACCTGAAGATACGAGTTTCAGCAACGGCGCAAGCATTGCACTTCTCTTTGAATTTGAGAAAATACGGATTGCATTTCTGGGAGATGCGTATCCATCTGTATGTGTTAACGGCCTTCGAAAACTAGGATATTCCGCCCAAGATCCTTGTTGTGTTGATCTGATTAAATTGCCGCATCACGGCAGCAAGCATAACTTCTCGGATAAACTGTTCCAAATTTTGCGGACGCAAAAATATTTACTGAGTACGGATGGAAGAAATGGAAAACTGCCCAGTAAAACAATGATTGCCAAGTTATTGTGCAGCTGTGATACAGCAACGATATATTGCAATTATAGCTGGTGGAAAAAGTCAGGCTACAGTTCGTTCTTTACAGAAGAAGACCGTAAAAAATGGATAGACACAGGAAATCTCAAATTAATAGAACTGTCGTCAGAAAATGTATCAGAAACAGTGAAAAGCGGGTTGGAATTATATGGATTCGGCAGAGGTTGGTAAATACATTGAATCCGTAGCGGTTCGGATTGGATTTCACGATGGAGGTTCCTTGGCTGGAACAGGAGTCCTTTATACGCTTCAAACCCAAAATCGGGCAGTAGTTTTGACAGCCGGACACGTTTTACAACGCGCACTGGCCAAGTCTCATTCCTGCCCGGCCGTTTTGTCTGTTTGGAGCGAAAGCGGGGCGAAAGATATTTTTTTGGAGCTGGCTGATTCAAGCAACGATAAAGCAGCTAATATTCACTATTGTCCGGGTTTTATGATCGATAGCGGAAAGTATATTTTTGATGCCGCGATCATTGAAGTACCTTGGAGTGACTGGATGCAGGATATTCCGGAGATCCATTTCGGAGAGGCTAAAATATCAGCACAGGTAAAATTGATGGGATTTCCTAAAAGCACAGACGGCGAAGCGACTCCGACAGATTGGACAAGGGGGAGAATGAGCCTGAGTGCTGAGATTCCCACTTCAGCAGACAATGATAAGGAAAAGGCATTTAAATTCAGCTACACCAGCCCAAACTCCTACCCCATTGAACGAGACGATTTGATGAGTGGATACTCGGGAAGCGGTTTGTTTCTTTGCGATGCAGCGCGCCCGAAATTAATAGGTTTAGTC
>CAKPAK010000110.1 GCA_934132915.1 uncultured Bacilli bacterium | reverse complement strand
TTCGATCTAAATTGGTTTTTTCTTTTTTTCCTAGCAATTTTTTTTCTAATGGCATTCTCGTAAAGAGTAATAGAACAATTCCTAAAATGACAAAAGAAGCAAATTGTAGAAAAAAATTATTACTAAAAAATGAAATGATTAGTGCAATAATTCCACTAATTACGAACCAAATACTGACCAAATTAATGGTGAATGCTTCTAATAATCCCAAAAAAACAATAATTAGTAACCAAAAATAATACATACTTCCCTCCTACACTTTGTATTGTAACATAAAAACAATAAAAAAGAAGAAGATTTTAACTTATTTTTCTTAAAATAAAATAAGGACATTCTACGGCACAATTTTCTTTTAAATATTCTTTTACCTTATCGTAATTGTTTAAGGGCTTTACTCGTTTGCTTTTGGAGTGATAAAATCCTTTTAGTCTTAATTTTCCATAAGCAATATCCCCTACAATATAATCATATGAGGCAAAATATGGGGTATACTTACTGAGGAAGATTTCTTCTTGAAAGGCATTTTTATAATTTTGAATTAATTCGTATTTTTCATTGGTTTCATCTATTCTAATTGTGTAATTCATTTTTCTTTCCTTTCTTTTTTAATTAAGACATTCCTATTCCATAGGTTAAAATGAAATAAGTTAATACGCCTCCGACCACAAAAATCATTAAAAATAAAAGAATGATTTTTAAAATGCTACTCTTTTGATTTAACTCAGAAAAATCGTCATCGACTGGTAAAAAATCTTTTTTAGAAAATTCGTAGGAACTGGTGAAAAAATCACTATCTTTTGCAACGGGTGTGGACTTAATAATATCGATGTCCTGGCTACTTTCGGATTGAAAATCTGTTTTTACCTTTGAAAAACTTTTTTCTTCTTCATTTTGAATTGGTTTGGTTACAATGGTGTTTTCGGTTGGTTTTAAATCATTAAATAGGTCTAATGAAAGATCTGCTGTTTTATTCGTTTCTGATTGCATTAAATTTTGATATTTTAATTCTCTTGTCATTGATAAATTTGATTCTGTTTCTTTTAGGGTTGGTTCTTTTTTTTGTAAAACTTCTTCTCTTGTTTCTTGAGCAGAATAGTTTTGACTTGCTTTTTTGATCTCTTCTAAAGATAATTCTGTACTTTGAAGGGTTGATAAAATTTGTTTGTTAATTTGTGTGGTTGTTTGTTTTGGCGATGCATCTTTCAATTTATCATTTTCATATTTTGCTTTTTCTAAGATTTTATTAATATCATATATTTTTTGCTCGTCAAGATTTCTTTTTCTTTCTTCTATGATATTCGTGGGTTGTTGATAATTTTTTGCTTGATTTGAAGGCTCCATCAAGACAAGTTCTTTTAATTTTTCCATATCGATTTCATCTGTATTGTCTTCAAGAGGAAGATTGTCTAAATCATCAAATCTTCCGTAAACTTCTTTGTAGAGTCTTTGATTGCGGCTGCTTCTTGTTGGGGTTGATGGGTTTTCGTGATATTCTTGACTATTCCTCTCCATAATGTCACCTCTTACTTTATTTTTATCATATCATACTTTTGTTAAAATTAAAATAATTTTGTTGATTTTTGTTGAATAAATTGTTATGATATTTTAGAAAGCGAGGAAGAGAAATGAAAGTTATTGTACAAGATGAAAAATGTTTGGGTTGTGGTAGTTGTGTTTCTTTAACTGACCAAAAAATATTTGATTATAATGAAGATGGAAGGGCTTCTGTTGTTCAAGAGGATTTATCCGAGCAAGATTTGGAATTGGTAAAACAAGCTATGGATTATTGTCCAACAGATGCGATTGAGATTATAGAAGAAAAATAAAGTTGTCATGAAAAAAATAGTATGGAAAATAAAAGGAAGATTCCTCAAATTTTTCGTACTATTTTTTCTTGGGTACAGGAACGGGATCGTAGCCAGGTTTATGAAAGGGATTGCATCTTAAAATTCGTTTTATGGCTAAATACCAACCTTTAAAAAAACCATATTCATTTAAAGAAGTAATTGCATAGTTTGAACAAGTTGGATAGTAACGACAAGCTTGATGCCATGGTCCGGGAATTCTTTGATAAATTTTGATTAGGAATATGGACATTTTGGTTAGCATGATGGTTTAGAGGATTGCAA
>CAKPAK010000109.1 GCA_934132915.1 uncultured Bacilli bacterium | reverse complement strand
AAGTTATCTATTACCTTAAATGATGTTGAAACTGAATTAAAAGAAAACAGAGAAAAAGTTAAAATACTAACTGAAAATAATGATGCCTTAAATATTAAAGTTAAATCACTTGAAAAAAAGATAGATAAACAAGAAGATGAAATTGATGACTTTAAAGAGAAAAATTCTAAATTACAAAGCACCATTAATTTCTTTGAAAATCTATTTGATAGATTAGTTAAATTTATTAAAGACAAAATGTTTGGAAAAGAAAAAGAACGAGAAGATTATTGAAATTTTTTAAGAAATTTATATACTCACAATATATTTAGTGATAAAACTATTCAATCAATTCAAAATGATTATATTTGGAACAAAGAAAATGATAAAAATAAAGGCAAAGAAAAAGATGATTACAAAATTGAAATGTAATCATCTTTATTTTGAACCTAATTTTTTAATTAATTTTTTATGCACAAGTCTTATAAAATCACACATTGTATCATTATCTGCTTCTTCAAAATGAATCCATTTAACTCCTTTTGATTCATCTTCTCTATATACTAATGGTATTTTATCATCTGCTTCCATTATATATAAAACATCTAGATGTAGATGAGCTGAATCATATTTTCCAAGTTTTATATGACCTTTTACAGGTGCTGATTGAATCGAATATATATTTTCATCTAAAACTTTTACTTTTAATCCTGTTTCTTCTTCAACTTCACGAACTGAAACTGATAAAAAACCATCTTCTCCATCAGCGTGTCCTCCTGGATAAATCCAGCCATCATTAATCATATGATAGACAACTGCCATTTTATTTCTTTCTTTATTTACCACAAATGCTGATGCAGAAAAATGCCCCAAAATATTATCTCTAGTCAAAACATCATCAAAAGTATCAATAAATTTTAAAAATTGTTCTTTGTCTTTTTCTCCTTACTCATTAAAGGGTATATAATTTTCTATCTTTTGCCTTAGATCCATATTCGTCATCCTAAATAATTAAATAAACAAATATATTATACCATTCAAAAAGCAAAACCTATATAGTTTTGCCATTCTTTTATTAATTATTTATGCATTTTGTATGCTCTTACTTTTGATAAATGAAAACCATTATCAATAACTTCTTTATATTTGAAAACATCTTCACGAGTTTCTGGACTTTCAATAATTTCAAAAGTATTTGCTTGTTCTATAACACTTTCAGGTGCTTGAGATAATACTTCAGCAATTGATGGTTTAAACAATCCATAATATCCACAAGTATGTAAACATAAGAAATCATCAACTGTTTCTAGTTTATTTGGATCAACAACATCTCTCTTATCTTCATGACAATTCCAAATATAAGATTGATTTCTTAACTCTTGTAATGTAAATTCTCTTAATAAGTATTTCATTTCATCAAGTGTTACAATTGGTTTTAATAATTGGTATAATTCTTTTAATCTTTTATCATCAATCTCTGGTATTTCCAACTTTTTTGGTAAAGTCATAAAATTACTACCACCATATAATTTTTCCATAAAGTCCCTCCTTACGAGGATTTATTATATCATTTTTTAGGAAAAAAGCAACAAATATACCATTTTTGATAGTGTTTCCAAAGTGTGGAGATTTCAAAGACAAATGCTTATAAATAAATAAAAAATCAACCACCAGCTTAGCTGGTGGTTTTCATTTTACGCCTTATAAGGCTCTTATTACTGCCTCGCTTAAAAGCGCTACAACAATCTGACGCTTGCAAATTACTTATGGCTGCCCGTAAACGGGTCTATTTTATCCATTGTTAATTGTTCCGCTTGTCTATCTTCGCTCAATTGTTCTTTTATGTACTTCTGTATTGCTACTTCATTTTTTCCGACTGTATCAACATAATATCCGCAACACCAAAACGAACGATTTCTATATTTATATTTCAAATTGCCCCATTTTTGGTATATCATTACACTACTTTTTCCTTTTAAATATCCCATAAATGTCGATATACTTAATTTTGGTGGTATTTCTACGAACATGTGAACATGATCTGGACAAACTTCAGCTTCTATTATAGTTACCTCTTTCCACCTACATAATTCTCTCAAAATTGCACCTATTTCTAATCTATTTGAACCATAAAATGCTTTTCTTCTGTACTTTGGTGCAAATACTATGTGATATTTACAATTCCACTTTGTATGTGATAAACTATTCATGTCCTTCATTGGACATCCCTCCTTTGTTATTTTTAATGCTTTTTGTCAGATTGCATTATCTATTATAACAAAGGAGTTTTAATTTTAAAGACTCATCGCTAAAGCTAAACCGAGCCCTCGGACTATCCGAGGGTTTTATTTAGACAAAAAGAGGAAAAAATTATCAAAATAATTTAATCCTCTTTTTATGTTTTTCTTAATTTGGGAGTAATATTCTTGTC
>CAKPAK010000108.1 GCA_934132915.1 uncultured Bacilli bacterium | reverse complement strand
GCATAAAATAAAAAAACAAATTCAATATATTACAAGAATAATATATTAATTTGTTTCACATCATTGACTAACATACAGTGATAATTTTAAAAATTTTCTTTTTTTACTTGAATTTATTTTGGTTTTAGTATAGTATATATAAGTAGAAAAATCAAATACATAGGAGGATTAATCATGCCAAGAAAAACTAAAGAACAGAAAGAATTAGAAATAGAAAATGAATCAAAAAAAATAAATAAAAGTAGCACTTCAAAAACCACAAGAAGTAAAACAACCTCTTCTAAAACTGCAAAGGCCACATCAAAAGTTGCAACCACTAAAACTTCTAATAAAGTAACCAAATCAAGTGCTGTAAAAACTTCTACTAGAGCAGGTAAATCAGTTGCTGACAAATCAACTAAATCAAGCACTTCTAAAAGTACTAAGACTGCTGCTAAATCAACTGCTTCTAAAAAAGCAAAAACAGTAGCTTCTACAAAAACCTCTAGTAATTCAAAAAAGTCAAGTGCTTCAAAAGAGTCTCAAAATTCTAAAAAAGTTTCTATTGTTGAATATTATGATTTGCCTTACAGATATAATCAAACAGTTGTAAAGGTTTTAGCTCAAACTCCTACAAATTTATTTGTTTATTGGGATATTGCAGATTCAGATAGGGAAAATTTCAAAAAAGAATATGGTTATGATTTCTTTGATAAAACTCGCCCTGTTCTTATTGTTCATAATGAGACTATGAATTATGCTTTTGAGGTTGATATAAATGATTTTGCTAATTCTTGGTACTTACATGTAAATGATGCAAATTGTGATTATAAAATTGAACTTGGTAGAAAACCTATTTATAATTATGTACAACGTGAAGTCGGAGAATTAGAGCAAAAAGATTTGAATTCAGATTTTAATAAATATCCTTCTAAGCCTATTGATAAAGATTATTTTTATGTGACAATTTCTAATGATATTGATGCTCCAAATAATCATATTTTGGCAGAGGATTATAATAAACCTATTAATTCTGTTTTAATAAGAAATGTAAAGTCAAATACCGAATATACAAAAAATATTGATAATTTGCCTATTTCAAAATATCTAAATAACTTATTTAATATACAGGATATTTATAAAAAATTGTTTGAAGAAAATACTATTAAAGACTTTTATGATTTATCTAACCCTTCTTCTGGGAATCCTTCTTCTGGAAGCTTTTCTTCACAATTCAAATAAAAAATTTGGACTATTGTACATTTAACTAAAACCGAGAAAGGAACGTAATAAAAATGCAAGAGAAAAAAGGATACGTAAGTTTTGTTTTACATGCTCATCTTCCATTTATCCATCATCCAGAGAGTAATGATTATTTGGAAGAATCATGGTTATATGAAGCGATTTCAGAAACATATATACCGCTTCTTACATATTTTAAAAAATTAGTTGATGAAGGTGTCAATTTTCGCATTACTATGTCAATGACACCTCCATTGCTTTCTATGTTAGATAATAAATTGTTGCAACAAAAATATATTCACTATTTGGAGCAATTGATTGAATTGTCTGAAAAAGAGATAAAAAGGACTTCTTATGATGAACGTCTAAATAGATTATCTCATTACTATTATGATAGATATTCTAATGATTTACATTTATTTAGAGATGTTTTTAAATGTAATTTAATAGAACAATTTAAACATTTTCAAGATATTGGAGTTTTGGAAATAATAACTTGTGGTGCTACACATGGATATTTCCCTATTTTATATGTTAATGAAAAAACAGTAAGAGCTCAAATAGCTGTTGGTGTGCAAACATATGAAAAATATTTTGGTAAAAAGCCTCGTGGTATTTGGCTTCCTGAATGTGGTTATGTTCCAGAAGCTGATAAATATCTTCGTGAATTTGGAATTGAATATGCCATAACAGAAACTCATGGTATTTTGTATGCTAATCCAACTCCTATTTATGGAACTTTGGCTCCTATTGTTTCTCCTGATGGGCTTGTGGCTTTTGGTCGTGACTTAGAATCTTCTCGTCAAGTTTGGAGTTCTATAAATGGCTACCCTGGTGATTATAATTATAGAGAGTTTTATCGTGATATTGGTTATGAGGCTGATTATGATTATATTAAACCTTATATTGCTCATAATGGTGTTCGTGTTCATACTGGTATTAAATATTATCGTATAACTGGTAAGACTGAACAAAAAGATTATTATGATGTTCAATGGGCTCATGATTCTGCTGAAAGACAGGCTGGCCACTTTTTGGATTCTCGTGTTAAACAAATAAATAAGGCTGCAACTTATATGGATAAGCCTCCTATTGTTTTATGTCCTTATGATGCAGAACTTTATGGTCATTGGTGGTATGAAGGACCTTACTGGTTATATATTTTATTTAAAAAAATTTATTATGATGATTGTAATTTTAAGCTTATTACTCCATCAGAATATATTGATAAATATCCAAATATTCAAGT
>CAKPAK010000107.1 GCA_934132915.1 uncultured Bacilli bacterium | reverse complement strand
ACCTTACGTATTTATTGTACAATACTTTTCTTAAAATTAAAAGACTATTAACAAAAAATTATTTGTCAACAGTCTGAGACTAGCAATGCTAGTCTTCATTTTCTATTATTTTTTCTATCTCAATTCCTATCTTTTTAATGATTCCAACTACAAGTGCATTACCCATCATAAAGTTTCTTCTCTTGTCAGTCATTCCTGTATTTGTCCAATCGTCAGGGAATTCATTTATTCTTTCACACTCTATTGGTGTTAATAATCTTAGCTTCTTAGTTTGATAATCTTCAACCACATGTGTTGTCCTACTTATTCCACCTTCGCTTGTTAACATCGTTCTAGCAGGGGAATCTAAACTATCAGGAAAAGCCATAGCTCCTTCCGAATAAAAATATGGTTCTCCATTTGGTTTTACTCTTGGAATTCTTTTGCTTCCTTTTAAATATTTAAATTTTTCTAAACTTTCATCTTTTAAGAAAAATTTATTATCTACTTTTTTATGTTCAATTATATTTTTTAAAGTATATTCTTTAGTAGGAACAGCTATGACTTTTGAAGTATAGATTTTTCCTTTTATCATAACTCCTGAATTATAAAATTGTGCTTTAAAACTATTTGTAACTTCTACTAAGTCTTTATAAGTATCCTTTGATATATTAATGGTATTATATTCTGGTTCATCATCCTTTATTGGAAATTGCTTGCAGAACATTCCTTTTGAATAAATAATATCTTTTAAATTTTCTTTTTCTAAACTTTTATAATAATTTGTAGATTTATGATAAGCAAAAATATATGTTCTCCTTCTTTTCTGAGGATGACCATATTCTCCAGCATTAATTACTCGCCACTCAACAGCATAACCATTGTCTAGAAAACTTCTAAGTATGATACCAAAATCACGTCCACGTTGCTTTGCTGGTGATATTAATAATCTATCAACATTTTCCAATAATACAAAAGGAGGTTTCTTAACTTTTAAAATATCATTTATTGCCCACCATAGAACTCCTTTTTTACCTTCTATACCTTTACTATTAGAAAGGGTTTGAGCTACTGAGTAATCTTGACAAGGGAATCCTCCAACTAAAAGAGTATGATTTGGAATTTCTTTTTTGTTTACTTGAAAGATATCTACATTGCTTGCATCTTTTTCTCCAAATCTTTTTATATAACAATTAAAAGCATCTTGAGTTTTTGTAGCAGGTTCCCATTGATTAGCCCAGACAAAATCCCAATTGCCATTTTCTATAGTTTTATCATTTTTAAGTTCTACATTATTTAATCCACATCTGAATCCGCCGACACCAGCGAAAAGTTCTATTGCAGTTTTTTTCATCATTTAGCCTCCTGCCATCTTCATCTCTTTTATTATACCTTAAATATCCTAAAAGATCAACTATTTATGTAAATATTATACCCTGATTTTGGGCATAAAACAAGATCGAAATTCAATTTTGAGATTTTACATTTTTTGAAGATAATGTTAAAATATTTGTAGAGTGTAGGAGGTAAAATATGGAAGTAACTAAAATAGTAAAAGGTATACCAGAGGATGTTAAAGAAAAAAGAATATTAAGAATAAAAGAAGCACTATCTTTTGAAACTGGTACCAAAGAAAATCCTTCACATAATGTAGTTAATGTGGTAAATGGAGTAGAAGTTTATTTAGATAAGCCAGGAAAAGAATACTTTAGAGATGGGGACGCCCAAAATATAAATGATATGTCTCCAGGTGTAGGGGATTACTATACAAAATATGCATTTAAAGATATATGGAAAGATTTATTAAGTATTTCAGTTCATTTAAGTGATGATTCATACAAAAAATTATTTGTTATAATTTATAGGTTAGCTTATATGCTAGATTGTGTAATTGTAGATGATAAAGTAAGATTTCAACCATCAACAGAAATAATGAATGAAATTAATCTAATACAAAAAGAAATAGATGCTAAAAAAATTGATTTTAAGGTTTTAGAATTTTTAAACTTCTTGGATATACTTGGATGGAATGAAGATGTAAAATATCAACCTGATATGATTTTTGAAACTCCTAAAAAAGGAAGAATCAACAATATTTTAAGTATGATTTCAATTCCATTAATATTTAAAAACTTTGTGGATAATGTTATTGATAATAAAGATGATTTAGAAAACTTAGATTATAGTGCGTTAATAGATATGGCACAAGACTTTTCTAGAACCAGAGGTGTTTCACCAATTTCTAATACAGCATTAATAGAGCATCTAGCTCCTTTCCTTGAAGACTAATGTTTATAGGTAGCAATTAAATGCTGCTTTTTCTTTGCAAAAAAATTGCTCTCTTCACATTCAAGAGGGCATATTTTTTAGATACGAATTAGATACTGGACTTGAGTTTTTAGATACGATTAGATACTTGATTTTATTGGGTTTGCCAAGTGTTTAAAGGATATGTTCTCTTTCTCCTGAAGGAGCCGAAAGGCTCCACTTTTTGTTTGATTTATAAGGGTTTTCTATAAATATGGTAGAACGCTACCCATC
>CAKPAK010000106.1 GCA_934132915.1 uncultured Bacilli bacterium | reverse complement strand
AATATGGGGGTTAGTCCAACTATTTATAAAAAATATTTAAGTTATAAGGAAATAACAGATGAAGAGCAAGAAAAAATTCTAGATAATATATCTAGAATTAGTAGTATTAAATCTAATGCTTTAAATTATTTAGATCATAGAAAACCTGTTGTTAGCAGTTATGTTAAGAGGTTTGAGCGTAAATAAATTAAATATATTAATTGATATACTAAATATATCTCTTACATATTTTTTAATATTTAAAAGTTTTATACAACACTTTCGACATACTATATCCAACTTTTTATCCTTATTAACTTAAAACAAATGAGTATATAATGAGATAAAATATCAAATAATTTGTCTTCTTTCAACTAAAGTGTTGCTGAGCCAATAAAAAATACTGAGTATTAAGTAATGATAGGATAATATCAAAATGTAGAAAATAAATAAAGACTAGTTGTAAATGGTAAAATAAATTGTTAAATTATATTACCAAAGATGAAAAAGACATTACTTATCTAAAGGAAGTAATGTCTCAATATAAAGAGGTTAATAGGTATAGAAATGAAAACTTAAAAATGGAGTATCATAATTACACCATTAATCTAAACTGTAACTTTTATTTTTTGATATTACCTATAACTATTTTAATTTCTCTATGCTCATATTATTTCGTCATTTCTTACAAATAAATTCTATCTATTTTTACCACCAATAGATTTTTTTTCTTCTTCAAATCCATCCAAAACAAACGGTGTATAATTTTTAGCTCGATATTCCTTTCCTCGTATATAACTTTCAAGCATTGTATTAACTTCTGATGCTAATTGTTGAGCAACTGTTTCATTCATATTGTGTTTAGTAATTAAATCATCACTGTTAAAGGTTTAAATGGAATACCATGATTATATTGTTCAGTTAAATCAAATACTATATCCATTTTTACATCAGATGGAATCATCATACTCTGATTTGCTGATGAGTGTTTGGTACTTTGATTTGTATTATTTTTATAGTCATTACTTAAATGGACTTGATTCATTTTTTTTGCTTTTAACCTTTCTTTCGTTCTTTCAAATTCTCGTTCATCAACTTCCATATTTGAAGAATAAAACTTTCCTTCTTTATCATAAAATCTTTTTTCAAATTTATCATTGTCATCATAGCCTAAAACATCAATTTCATATTGTGAAGCAATAGATTTTACATATTCGATTTTATCATATGAAGTGATAATACATTTTATATCCGTCGGACTAATTGAAGAAGTAATTCCTATTTCACAAAGGTCAGATTTGATATTTATTAATGATTCACTATACTTTTGTTTAATATCATTCCCATTAAAACAAATTAATATTGGTATATCCTTATCATTTCTTGTATCTTTACCATAAAACTTTTTAAAATATTCTATCTCTTCTTCACAATCAAAATGAGCATATTTAGTAGCAGTATCAAAACTGTCTGTTAAACTTACAAAAGTTCTTTTCTTATCTTGTAATCCCAAAATACTGTAAATTTTCTCTGAGCTATTTTCTTCACCAGTGTTTAACTGAATTTTCTCTTCATTTAATTGAGTAGAACTCATAAGGCCATTACTTAATATAGTTTGTAATGCACCAATTCCTGTTCCATGAAAAACATTTATGCCATTATTTACAAGATAGAAGAAAAGATTCTCATCATGCAAAACCATTTCAGCAAAGTCAATTCTTCTTTTTCTTTCTATATTTTCATCATAATTTTTATTTGATAGCATTGAGTTCAATTTGAATCCATTATACTCACCATTTTTCATTATTTGTTCAATTGCATCTTTTTGAATACCAGTTTCTGCAAGTTCAATAAAACATTCAGTAAGTCGTTTATGTTTTATATTCTTCTTTCTTTCTATATTTGTCATTTCAATACTATTATTAATATTAGTTAAAATAACATTTATATCTTTATCGTCTAAATCAAGTCTATAATTTTGAATTAAATCTGTGTGTGTTAATGGTTTAATTAAATTATCAGATGATGCAATTAAATTCTGTAAAATATTTTCTTTAGTTTTATTAAATAATCGAATAAAAAGTTGTGCATTAATTTGAGAAATAACACCACTTATATAAGAACTATCCAAAGAAACATTGTATTTTGATAATTCCCGTTGAAAATCATTTGCTGATAAAGGTTTAATTTCATTAAATGGATTAATAGACTTTGCATTTGAAATTTGAGAAATACTTTTTTGCAATAATTGATTTCTAATGTTTTCTATTATTTCATATAAATTTGTAGTAGAATGAGAAACTGAAATATTTTTTTCCATATAAGCACACCTCTTAATATTAATTGTACCAAATCGCTTACGCAAAGTCTATATTAGCTCGATTAATTTGAATATATTATACTTTAAACTTGTTACTACTCAGCCATTATATGTAAAATAGCCATCCTTAACAATAGTTAATTAGTAACTACTTTTTATTGTCACAACTACGCTTTAGTTGAAAAGAGACAATAATTTTATGACAAGCTTCGTACCTTTTTCATATTTAACTAATTACCAAGTATTATTCTTTTAGTAATTTAACTATT
>CAKPAK010000105.1 GCA_934132915.1 uncultured Bacilli bacterium | reverse complement strand
GTTGTTGGTAGTTTAGTCAATCCAATTACTGGAGAAATGGCTAAAGAAGGAGATAAAAAAGCAAAAATATTTTATTTTTTAAAAGGAACAGAACCAAGTTATGGTTCCAAAGACTATGAAACTGTTTTTAAAGAAGAAAATGATAAAAATTTTTCTAATTAAAAAGACTATATAATAAAATGCTGTGAACCCCATTTAGGAGACATCATAAAAAAAGACTTTTACAAAAATAAAAAATCATTTGATTTATTCAAGTGATTTTTTATTTTTCTATCTCAACTGTTATTTTTATTGAATTTGATAAATTTTCCTCATTAAAAGATATTTTGTATCCAAACGCTTCTAAATTAAGTAATAAATTTTTCAAAATATTTGTTACCGGTGTTAAATCTTTTGATTGAGAAGGAAGCGTTGGGGCTAATGGTTCTGTTTGATTATTTTGTACTACTGGTGAGATTTCTTGAGTGTAAGGTGAAACAGGGACTTTTTCAAAATTTTGCGTTGGTTGTGAAATTTCGATTTGGGATTGATGTGGCTCCTGGTTTTGGGCAAATCCTGTTGGAGCAACATTTTTAGACATATCAAACTGAGGTGGGATTGGTTGAGAAAATTCTGATTGGGAAGGAATACCTAAATTTTGAGTTGAAGAAAAGTTTTGTGTAGGGGTATCATATACTTGCCCTTGAGGTATTCCAGTCGATTCTGATAGTGCATTATTTCCTTGCATCTGATTGGGCATTTTTACTTGATTAAACGCATTTTTTTCTTGAACAAGTTCATTCTGCAAATTTCCTATATTAATAATATTGTCCGTTGGACCAGGGATGGGTGACAAACTTTCTTGTTGTTTCCCGATCTCAAACTGACTATTTTGAACTAAATTTGTATTTAAAGTTGGACCTGATGAAAGCGTCGGAGATAAGTTGGCGTTCAAGTTATTCGCATTAGGCATAATCGATGGATTAGAAGATTCTTGATTGATATCCGTTAAATCAATTAAATTACTGTTTATTTCTTGGTTTTGTTGAATTGGGCCACTCATTCCACCCATATTCATATTTGTTGGTTCATCTTCTAGCGAAGGAAAAAATCTTCCTCCAAATGTTGGTTCTTGATTATTTAAATTTGTAGTTTGAGGAGTTACTCCTACATTATTATTTGCTAAATTATTATTCATATTAAAATCGTTCCTTTCATATTCTTTTTTATTTAATTCAGATAAGTTAATAATATCTGAATATTGATTTCTTTTATTTTGCATTTTAAAATAATTATTATTATTGGTTGAAGATTTCTGTAATTCTTCTTTATTTGAAGAGTTTTGACTTAATGAAGTATTATTTTTTATAGGTTTTGTATTTTGACGAGTTGAAGGAATAAATTTATCTTTTTTTTCATTTAAATCATGATTTTTTTTATCATAATTATTTAATACTTTGTACTGTTCTAATACCTCATCATCTACTTTTTTCACAATTACAGGTACTGTTCTTATCCCTAGCAATCGAGCTGCTTCGTATCTCTTATTTCCAATGACAATTTCATATTTTTCTCCTAAAGGCCTTAATAATAATGGTTCTAAAATTCCATTCATTCTTATTGATTCTACTAATTTTTGGAAATTATCATCTATAACTACCTTTTCTTTAGGTGGTATTATCATTGATAGTTCAATACTTTGGACACTACTATCCATCTTCATAAGCATCCCTCTATTCTTTTTATTCTATAAGTATCATACAATAATTTTTTTCTTTTTTCAATATTTAAAATAAATTTTTAAATTTTATTTTAAGATACTGTTAAGTACTAAAGACTTTTCTTTTTAATATCCGTATATTTTCTTGGATACTTTAAATCGGTTTTATCTATCTTCTTATATCTTATTAATGTTCTCGTACTTTCTTCATAGGGAAGAGTAAAGGTAAGTATTTTTTCTTCTTCAATTTTTAACTTTTTGTAATAAATATCTATATCCTCGATTTCTTTTTGAATATCAGATTTCATGGCAATATAATTTCCTCCTACTTTTACAAGGGGAATAGAATACTCTAATAGATGCTTTAAAGGAGCTACAGCGCGAGAGGTTACAATATCATATTTTTCACGGACAGTTTTGCTGTAAATTTCTGCTCTAGCATGAATAACTTCAATGTCCTTTAGCCCTAATTTTTGAATTACAAGTTGTAGAAATTTACATTTTTTTTCGGTAGCATCCATTAATGTTACTTTTAGGTTGGGGTAGATTATTTTTAAAACCATTCCTGGAAACCCAGCTCCTGTTCCAATATCACATAAACTTTGATTTTCTAATTTAATTATCTTTGATAAGGTTAGACTATCATAAAAGTGTTTTAAATAAACATCTTCTTTATTATTTATTGCAGTTAGGTTATATTTTTTATTTTCTGATCTTAATACTTCATCATATTTTTCTAGTTGTTCTAGCATATGCTTGGTTACGGTTATATTTATTTTTTTTAATTCATCTATAAATTGTTCTTTATTCATTATAATTCTTCCTTAAATAAATCATTAAAATTGAGATATCCGCTGGGTTTACTCCACTGATACGTGAAGCTTGTC
>CAKPAK010000104.1 GCA_934132915.1 uncultured Bacilli bacterium | reverse complement strand
ATTTATTCCAGACGGTAATAACAGAGAAATAGGCTTTCGAGTAGAGACAAACGAAGGCATAAAAGAAATAATAGAGGAACAAAATGAATATAATGCTCAAATTTTAAGAGAGGATGAAGTCATTTTAACCGAGCAAGTTATTGATAACCACTATTTTATTGATATAGAATTGGAGGAATCAAGATGAATAATCCTCTAAATTTATATCCCCATAACTTGAAAACTTATCAAATCGTTAAAGAAAAATTTGAAATGGGAGAAAAGATTGTTGGTATAGTTCACGCAACAGGTACAGGGAAGAGCTATATTGCTTTAAATTTTGCTTTAGATAATCAAGATAAAAAAATTATTTATGTTGTTCCTAGTTTAGCTATCTTAGAACATTTGCAAGAAATTATTGATGAAAATCCAAATGTTAATGCTGCTGATTTTTCCCATGTTGATTTTCGGACTTACCAAAGTCTTGTTAATATGAGTTATCAAGAAATCAAAAACTTAAAGTGTAATATTTTAATAACGGATGAATTTCAACATTTCATTGGTCCTGTTTGGGGAAGTCGAATTTTCTATATTATTGAAACACATCCTGAGATTAAGGTTTTTGGTATGACTGCATATACTGTTGCTAGACGTGGTACTACCTATGAAAGAGACCTGGCTTTAGCTGAGGGAAATGAAATATTTTCTAATAAAATAGTTAGTCGATATGATTTATGTGATGCAATGATTGATGGCGTTTTACCAAAATTAAACTATAAAAGTGCTTATACTAATTTAGATTCTTTAGCAGATAGTCTGGAAAAAATGATGAATCAAAAAAAATTGAGTTCCTTGAATTATAAAAAGTATGAACGCCTTTTAAATGATTTGAAGAAAAGAGTTCATGATGCTCCTAGTATTGCTGATGTTTTGAAAAAAAATTTAAAACCAAATGGGAAATATTTTTATTTTTGTCCTGTTAGTGTCGAAGAAGGAGTTAATGATATTGAAACGATAAAAGAAAAAATATTGACGGCTTTAAGTTCAGAATATCAAGAGAAAGACATTGTTTTTTATACGACAACTTCTAAAATGGGAGAATTAGGGCGAAAAAATCGTGAAGCTTTTTATCATGATAAAACATTAGATGGAGAAGATTGTTCTAATAAACTTCGAATTATGTTTGCGATTAATCAGTATAATGAGGGAGTTCATGCCCCAAATGTAGATGGCGTTATTGAAGGAAGAACAACGCATTCTGACATTGTTTATTTTGAACATTTAGGAAGAGGATTATCAGTAAAAGGAGATACTAAAGAAAGGTATAAGGAATTAGAAAACTATTCGGATAGTCAGTTAGAGAAGATGTGTTTGGAAAGAAGTATTTTAATTAGTAAAAGTGCTTCAAAAGAGGAAAAAATTGAAAAATTACTTTCTCCATTGATTATAGATTTAGCTTGTAATTATGAATTTATTAAAGAACTAGAGGATCATTTAATAAATAGACTTTATACAAGAAATAATAAAAATAGTATTTCTTATGAGAAAAAAAGAATAGCCACTTCTTATTTTGATATAGAAGTAGAAAATGTTGATCTTTTTGATACTTTAGTGAATTTGAAGAGAAAACTAAGTCGTTCATGGGAAGATATGTACAAGTATGCTTGCCTTTATTACGATCATCATGGAGATTTAATGGTCCCGATTAAATTTCGAACGAATGATGGATATACTTATGATGAGATGGGAGAAATTGATTTAGGGAAATGGCTTGCTAATCAAAGAAATAAAGAAAATCCTGATAGTGAAAGAGGAAAATTATTATTAAGAATAGGAATAAATTTCAATAATCATCAACGAAGTTGGGAAGAAATGTATAAGTATGCCTGCATTTATTATGAACATCACAGAGATTTAGAAATTCTTACTAAATTTCGAACGAATGATGGATATACTTATGATGAAACGGGGAAAATTCCTTTAGGAGAATGGATAAAGTTACAGAGAAAGACAGTTTTACCTGATAGTGAAAGAGGAAAGTTATTATTAAAAATAAAATTTCGCTTTGAAAAGAAAAGAAGTACACTTAGTTGGGAAGAAATGTATAAATATGCTTGTTCTTATTATGAACATTTCGGTAATTTAGATGTTCCTCTTCGTTTTAATACGAATAATGGATATTCTTATGACAAAACAGGAAAAATTCATTTAGGTTTATGGACTCAACATCAGAAACGTAATGAGAATTTAAGTCAAGAAAGGCATGATTTGCTAAAAAAATTAAATATGAAATTTCAAATGAAAAGTCCTTTAGGCTTTGAAAAAATGTACAAATACGCTTGTCTTTATCATGAACATCATGGAAATTTAAATATTTCTGATAAGTTTAAAACGAACGATGGGTATACTTATGATAAGTCTGGACAGATTCATTTAGGTTCGTGGCTTACCAATCAAAAGCAATTTTATTAAAAGAAAGAAATGTCAGAAGAACGCATTACTTTACTAGAGAATATTGGGATCAAATGGATGAGTGAAAAGGTAGACAGCAAATTACAACAAGAACAAATTACAGAAAAGAATACTAGACAAAAACAGATCGAATTATTAAACCGGACAAAAAGTT
>CAKPAK010000103.1 GCA_934132915.1 uncultured Bacilli bacterium | reverse complement strand
ATTATGGTGCGTACACAAGAAATTATGCGAATAAGACCCCAAGTTTAAAATGTTCAAGAAAGCTAGATCAATTCACGGTTACAAGCGGAACAACCTTAGGAAATGGAGAACTAACTTATCCAGTTGGTCTATTAACCGCCGATGAAGTTGCCTTCGCCGGAGGAAAAGCAGGGTACGACAATAGAGAATATTATCTTGCGACTGGCCAGTATTACTGGCTTGGCTCGCCGTCCCACTTCTATTCGTGGCCTGCCGCTGCGCGCGGTTGGCGCGTCGACCCCTCGGGGTACCTCCATCCTTGGGAATGGGTGTCGTATTCGTTCGGTGTCCGCCCAGTTATCAATCTAAAAGCTGATACACTGTTAAACGGAGGTAACGGAACGGCATCAAGTCCATATATAGTCACTAATTAATCAACGAAAGGAAAAAAGCCCCCCAAAATGACTCTTCATTTTGGGGGGACTTTTGGTTTATCAAATCCTACTACTTTCCTCACCAATACCCTCAATTATTCTAATGAAAAAATTTAAGTTTAAAAATATAGCCAGTAGAATCACAATGCTTTAAAATACCATTATATTTCTTAATAATTTCTTCTTTTTCCTTCAAAGATTTATGCTTACATTCTTGAAATAATTTCCGCTTTGTTTTTTTATTTAACCGAACAATAAGCCTCTTTTCTTTTAAAATAAATTGGTATCCAAGAAAAGTAAAACCTTGATGAATTTCTACTAACTGTGTTTTTTGATTAAAATGTAATTTTATTTCTTCTAATTTTTTAGAAATTTCTTGATAACAAAATTTCAAATATGCCCGATCAGGATGCATTAAAATAAAATCATCCATATAACGAACGTAATACTTAATATGCAACTTTTCTTTAATGTAATGATCAATATCACTCAAATAATAAGTGGCTAAAATTTGACTACTAACATTTCCAATAGGGAGTCCTTTTCCTTTTTCATAACGAGGAATTCGATTCAACTCTTGAATTTTTTTCTCTTTTTCTTTCGCTGATAATTTAGAATGAATAACTTTATCTTTTGTTTTTTCAATTTCTTTTTCAATCTTTTGATTAACATATTCTTCATTTGTACTATTAATAATTTCTTTAAGTAAATTTAAAATGTCCTCATCCAAATATATTTTTCTCATTTTTTCCATCAAGCATTCATGATCAATTGAGTAAAAGAATTTATGAACATCACATTTTAAAACGTAAAATTGGTTATGATTTTCTTTTAACGTATTAATATATTTTTTGATATAAAATAGTCCCGCTTTTGTGCCAAGTCCTTCTCTAGTAGCGACGCTAGTTGCGATCATTTTCTTCTCTAAAATAGGAAATAATAGAAATTGACTACACAAATGATTAATAATCTTATCATTAATATCTTCACTCATAATAATTCGATATTTTGGATCATGAATCAAAAAGATATTATAATGAAGATGATGATATTGATGATTTTTTAGAACATACATAATCGTAAAAAGATTAGAAGTTAAAAAAAGTTCATAAAAAACAAATTTTTCTTTTTGTTTACTATTTAGTTTAATTTGATAATAAACATATTTTAGTTTCGAAATATCCAAAATCTCCACATAAGAAATATTACTGGGCACTTTTTATCACACCATAAGCAATTTTTCGAATTTCCATTAAAAATCTACCAACAACTTCATATTGACGTTTACTAATATATTTTTTATCAAAACTAGTTTCCATATAAAAATTTAACATCGATAATTGAACTAAAAAATCCTTTAAATATTTTTGCCGAATTCTTTCGGTCTGATTAATTTGATAAGAAAATATACATTCAATTAATTGGTAGCAACTTTTTTCAATATTTCCTTTCAAAATATATTCTTTTTTAGGATAATTAACAGCAATGTTTTGGATATATTCCATCGTTTTTTTGGACTTTTGTAGCAATAAAAAATTAGAGTTCATCAATAAATTCCTTTATCTTTGTATAATAATTGGGATTTAATTGCATTAAATATTGAATTTTATCGATCAAGTTCTTTTGAGCAACATTCTCTAAATGATATTTTGATGCAAGTTGAAATAATTTTAAATAAGAATCCTCTTCAAATTCATTGAAAATAATTTTTTCTCCTTGATTATCGACAACGATATAATTTAATTTTTCTTCTCGTAGGTGGAAAACAACTTTTTCTAAATTTTTAAGAGGAAATCCAACTTTGTTTTCATGAATTTGATAGGAAAGAAGATAATTTAAAATTTCAGCGTCTTGAAAAAAAGTAACATAAAAACTTCCCGATTGAAATAAAATTACTTTGGTTTGATGATTGATTTTCATCTTTTGATATTCATCTTTTATTGACATAATAACCTCCATATGAATAATAAAAAGTTTTACCATGTTTGGCAAAACTTTTTCAATATAGCAGTAGTAACAAAAACATATTATTCTGTTACGTCTATATGATTTATTTAAGGCGAACAAACCTTAATAGCTAATCTTGTTTCCAATCTACAAGTAGATTATAACAAAAAAGTTATTACTTCCTCTTGTGATAAACCATAGTCGATCACACTCAGTACATTAGAAAAACTAATCGTAGTAGGAATCTGGGCGGACACCGA
>CAKPAK010000102.1 GCA_934132915.1 uncultured Bacilli bacterium | reverse complement strand
GAGTAATTATCAAGAATATTACTTTTTTAGTTTTTAATTATTCTAAGGATGTGTATATTTCAAATCAAGACATCAATGTTAATGAAATGGGTAATTATAGAGAAATCAAGAAACAATTAAAACAGAAAGAACAAAAACTTGAAAAGGCTAATAATCAAACAAAACAAATTGATAATTCTAGCAAAGATATAAATACAATATTAGATAATTTAAAGCCTACTTTGATGAATAAAAATAATATGGTTATTTCAAGCGAGGATGTCCAGAAAATTATACAAAAGATGTAAAAATATAATCCAGACAGTTAGAAGTGTAAATGACTTAAATATGGCGATTAAAGATTTTGAACATTCTGCTTTTGAGATAGAAAAAGAAAATTGTTCATTAAAGTATGAAATAGAGCTAAAAGATAATGAAATCGGCAATCTAAAAAGTGAAATATCTACTAAAGGAAATTGATGAAGAATATAGAACTACTTTAATAAATTTTGCAAAATATCATCTTATAATATTTACAATGGCTAAAATTATGGAAATGACAAAAGAAGAACAAAATCAAGTGGCATTATATTTATTTAATTATGTAAATCCTAAAGCTTACAAAGAAAATATTTAGAAGAGTAAAATCGGTGCAGTTATAAACTACACCGATTGCTTGTATTACCTTTTTGCACTGTACAATCTCACGGTTGAAACATGATAGCCGTTGTCGAATGCGATAGATGTGAAACTGTCTTTGTAAAAGTCGCTTGCTGTTTGAGGACTTTCAATGATTTCAAATGCCTTGACAAAAGGAAGATCGTATTCCTTAATTTGGGAAAGAACTTCGCCTACGCTCGGCTTGAAAAATCCATGATAACCATAACCATGCAAGCAGACGAAATCTCTGCCTTCCAAAACTTCAAGTTCGCCCTCGCAAACTTCTTCTCTCATATCTTCATCACTGTTCCACAGATAGCTGATGCCACTGAGTTCCTCAAAAGTAAACTCTCTGAAATAGTGCAGTTTACCATTTACCGTGATAACTGGCTTGATTTGTTCGTACCGTTTTTTCATCTCCTCATCGGAGATTTTAGGGATTGATACTTTAAACATTGTGATTACCTCCTTAAATTTTCTTGGAGGTTAGAAACCTCCAAGTTGTTGTTTTTAGAAAACCCCCAGATAGTCTGGGGGTTCGGAAAAGCTTCAGCGATGAGTAGACAAAAAACTCCTTTCAATATATAATAATTTTGCGACTGGCGATTGCAAAAAATATATTGAAAGGAGAACATTCAAAATGAATGATGTTAAAAGTTTATCACATACAAGTTGGAATTGCAAGTACCATATTGTATTTGCCCCAAAGTATAGAAGGAAAGTATTTTATGATAGCAAAAGATTAGAAATAGGAAAAATATTAAGAGAATTGTGCAATTGGAAGGGAATAACAATAATAGAAGCAGAAGTATGTCCAGATCACATACATATGCTAATAGAAATACCGCCAAAATACAGTGTATCAGGAATAATAGGATTTTTAAAAGGAAAAAGTAGTATAATGATATACAGTAAATGGGGAAATATGAAATATAAGTATAGAAATAGAGAATTTTGGTGTAGAGGATATTATGTGGATACAGTAGGAAAAAATACAAAAAAGATAAAAGAATGTATAGCAAATCAACTAAAAGAAGATAGACTAGGAGATCAACTAACGATGGATGATATAGACCCATTTAAGGGTCAGTAAGTAATAGACGCAAGAGCCAGTTGGAAAAAGTACGTCTTTAGACGTGGCTAGTAGAAAAGCCCTATGGGCGAATTTGAAAAACCACCAGCTAGGCTGGTGGATATTTATTAAGTGTGCCAGGCATGGCATTACAATATACTCCTTTTTATATAAAATTTTATTGGTATTTCGTCATAAATCAGATATAAAATGACAATAAACTAGTTGAAATTAACATAAAAATATGATATACTAGTCATTGTATTGATAAATATCAACTATAAAATTCTCGTAAACAATTTGTAAGGAGGAAAACTATGAAAATTATGACTAATGTTAGTGAATTACCAGAAAGAGAACGGATGAAAATTGCTCAAAGCGTAGATACTTCCGTAGAAACATTAAAGGAATTGGCAAAAGACGAAGATTGGGGAGTACGACGTGCTGACGCTGAAAATCCAAAAACGCCAGAAGAAACATTATCTACGCTTTCACATGATGTTGTATTGTGGGTAAGAGCTGCGGCTGCTAGTGATGGAAAGTTACGCAAAATCCTAAAACTCCGATAGAAATTTTGACAGAACTCGAAAATGATAGTGATGAAAGTGTAAAAGAAGAAGCTCATAAACACAAAAATGAATTAATAGCAACTAGGCAAAATCATTCTTAAAATGAGAAAGTAAAAAAATAATAACAATAATTTTTATAGGTGAGGTGGATTGAAAATAATCCGCCTCTTAATCTATTGCTATTTTTTATCCAATGTAGTAAAATGAGACCCAAAGATTAATCTAACGAAAGGAAAAGAAATGAGAAAAAAATGGAAATACTATAAAAACGAAAACAAACAAGAAGCAAAAAACTTACAACAAAAATATGGCTTAAATAGCCTAATTTCCGAAATACTAGCAAACAG
>CAKPAK010000101.1 GCA_934132915.1 uncultured Bacilli bacterium | reverse complement strand
TACTAAAAAGCTCTCTAAAGCCTTTCAAAATAAGGGTTAGGGAGTTTTTATCCTTTAAAAAGTGTCAAAGATGAGAATTTTAACAAAAAAACAAAAAAAAGGCAAATAAAATCTGTGAAATTTGCAAAAAATATAAATAACAAGGAGAAATCAAGATGAAAAATAGAATAAATTTAAAAAATTTCAACATCAGAACAGATCTAATTATTGATGAAAGCATCCAAAAAAGTGCACTAAAATCCCAAAAAATAAGTGACAATCTTTCCATCTCAAGAATCGAAATTGATCCTACATTAAGAAAAAAACTAAACAAAAAAGAAGGAATATACATCACTCTAGAATTTCAAGACATCACCAATCATGAAGATCAAAAAGAAATTCAAAACCATCTCATCAAAGAAATGCAAAATATTATTACCAAAATCGGCATGAAAGAAACCGACCCTTGTCTCATCATCGGACTAGGAAATCAAAAAAGTACCGCCGACTCTCTAGGCCCTCAAGTTATCGATAAAATCATGATCACAAACCATTTATTTTTACTAAACTTGCCAATCAAAAAAGGGATTCGCCCAGTCGCTGCACTTGCCCCTGGAGTAATGGCAAACACGGGACTAGAAACTTCAGACATTATCTTAAGTCTCATCCAAAAAACACAACCGAAATTTTTAATCGCAATAGATGCCCTAGCCTCATCTTCCATCGAAAGAATCAACAAAACCATCCAAATCACCAACACCGGCATCCACCCCGGAAGTGGCATCGGAAACAATCGAAAAGAAATTAGTCAAGAAACCATCGGTATTCCCGTCATTGCCATAGGCGTACCAACAGTCGTAGAAAGTTCTATCATCGTAAACGACACAATTGATTACTTATTTAAACACCTATCGTACCTCAAAAAACATTATGACGAAAACAAGTTGATTATTTCCCGAAATAGCAACAAATATCGAGAAAAAATCGCTAAAGAAGATTTAAATCCACAAGAAAAAGAAAAAATAAGTGGCATGCTTGGCATCATCACCGAAGAAGAAAAAAAGAAACTAATCATCGAAGTACTAAACAACATCGGCTACAACATGATGGTAACCCCCAAAGAAATTGACTTTCTCATTGCCACCCTAAGTGACACCATCGCCAATGCTATCAACCATTCTCTACACCAAGAAGTGAACGACGCCTTTTCTTAAAATACCAAAAAGTACTGATCAAAAATCTAAAATGGCAATTTAAAATTTCCCTTACTCATCATCTTCATCATCTTTTTCATTTCCTCAAATTGATTCAATAATTGATTAACTTCAGTAACCGAAGTTCCTGACCCCTTAGCAATTCGTTGCTTCCGACTAGCTTTCAAAATTTCTGGATGTTTCCTTTCATAAGGAGTCATCGATAAAATAATTGCTTCTGTATGTGCCATTTTCTTTGGATCAATTTTTACATTCGCAAGTCCCATTTTTTTCGCACCAGGTAAAAGTTTTAAAAGATTTTCAAGAGGCCCAAGTTTTTTCACTTGCTTTAACTGATTCAAAAAATCCTCCAAGTCAAACGTCCCCTTTGACATTTTTTTTACCATATCTTCAGCATTTTTTTCATCAATCTCATCAGAAACCTTCTCTACTAACGACAAAATATCTCCCATTCCCAAGATACGGGAAGCCATTCGGTCAGGATGAAATTCTGTCAACCCATCCATTTTCTCACTAACCCCAATAAATTTAATTGGCAAATTCGTCAAATGCCGAACCGATAAAGCAACACCACCTCGAGTATCTCCATCTAATTTTGTCAAAATTACCCCCGACAATGACAACTTTTCATGAAATCCTGTAATAACATTAATAGCATCTTGCCCCATCATTGCATCAATTACTAGTAAAATTTCATCAGGAGAAACAACTTCCTCTAAACGAATTAATTCATCCATTAATTTTTCATCAATCTGCAATCGCCCCGCTGTATCAATTAATATATAATCAAACTGGTTTTCTTTTGCAAAAAAACAAGCATTTTTAACAATTTCTACAGGATCTTTTTTTCCCTCAGAATAAACTTCAATATTTAATTCCTTCCCAATGGTTTTTAACTGTTCAATAGCCGCCGGACGATAAACATCACAAGCAACCAATAATGGCTTTTTCTTAAAATTTTTTCTTAAATAGTTAGCCAATTTCCCAATTGTTGTTGTTTTTCCTGATCCTTGTAAACCAACTAACATGGCAATCGTTGGATTCTTATCCGTAACCAAGCCAACACTTTCGCCACCTAATAGTTCAGTCAATTCATCCCGAACAATTCGAACAAACTCTTCCCCCGGAGAAAGTTTTTGATTAACATCAGTACCCAATGCTTTTTCTTTTACTTTATTAGTAAATTCTTTGACTACTTTATAATTAACATCTGCCTCTAAAAGAGATAATCGGATTTCTCTCATCATCTCATTGATATTCTCTTCTGTTATTTTTCCATAACCTTTAATTTTATGCATCACATTTTGTAATCTATCACTTAAATTTTCAAACATTTTGTATCACCTATTTATGATTATAACGTATATTTTTATTTTTTTCTATAAATTAACTAAAAATACTTGATTTTTTGTCTTTGATCCTTTATAATTGTAAATGTGTTCGGGAAAATGAACAAAAGAATAATATTTATGCAGGTGTAGTTTAATGGTAGAATAAGAGCCTTCCAAGCTCCTGACGTGAGTTCGATTCTCATCACCTGCTCCA
>CAKPAK010000100.1 GCA_934132915.1 uncultured Bacilli bacterium | reverse complement strand
GCGGATGAGTAAGTATTGTATGATTGAAATTGCTTTTAATAATAAAGAAGAGATTAATGAAACAAGAATGATAGAGAATGGAAGTGATAAATAATGGATATGTATCAAAAAAGAAAAATGAGACAAGAAAAGAAAAATAATGGTAGCCAAGAAAGTTTTTCAAAGGTTTCCATTTCGTGGTACCCTGGTCATATGGCCAAAACCAAAAGAGAAATCTCTGAAAAAATCAATTTAATCGACATCGTTCTAGAAGTTATTGATGCTAGAATCCCGATGTCCTCTAAAAATAAAGAAATCGATACCTTAACCAAAAATAAACCCAAAATCTTAATTATGACCAAAAAAGATTTGTGTGATGAGAATATGACAAATCAATGGGTTCGCTATTATGAAAAAGCCGGCTATCAAGTACTATTAATAGACCTTTTACACGACAAAAACTTAAACAGTATTTTTAATCAAATCAATCAACTTGCTTTGGAAATAAATCAAAAAAGACAAGCCAAAGGATTAAAACCAAGAAGAATTAGAATTTTAATTTTAGGAATTCCCAATGTAGGAAAAAGTACTTTAATCAATCGGTTAGTTGGTAAAAAAGCAACCAATGTTGGCAATAAACCTGGTGTTACAAAAAATTTAGAGTGGATTCGAATCAATAAAGATTTAGAATTGTTAGATACCCCAGGGATATTATGGCCAAAACTAGAAGGAGAGAACATTGCCCTAAATTTAGCCGCCATGACCGCTATTAAAGAAGAAATTCTAAATAAAGAACAAGTAGCTTTCTACATTTTAGAAACCTTAAAAAAATATTATCCCACTTCTTTAGAAAAAAGGTACCAATTAGATAGTCACAAAGAAGTAATGAATATATTTCAGCAAATTGGTAAGAAAATAGGAGCCCTTTCAAAAGGTGAAGTCGATTATGAAAAAGTAGCCTCAGTTATATTAAAAGATTTACGGGAAGGGAATTTCGGTCAAGTAACTTTTGATCAAATGACAAACAATGAAAATTGAAAAATATGAAAAAATTGGTACCTTAAAGTATCGAATATACCTAGATAATGGAGAAGTAATTGATACCTATGACGAAGTAATTTTAGAAAATGAACTATTACGAAAAAAAGAATTAGATTTAGGGTTGTACAACAAAATACTGATCGAGACAACACGGCAAGAAAGTTACAATGCTTGTTGTAAATATATTAGCATTCGTCTTCGGGCAACCAAAGAAATCGAAGACTATCTGAAAAAGAAAAATGTATCACCTGAAGATATAGACAACATCAAAGAAAAATTAACCAAAAGAGGACTATTGAATGATGAATATTTTGCGGAATGCTTTATTAAAGATAAACTTCGTTTTACCAATATGGGGCAGTATCGTATCATAAATGAATTAAAAAAACTGAATATTTCCTCAAGTATTATTGATAAAAAACGCTATCTTATGGATGATAATACTATGCAAGAAAAGATCAATCATCAAATTGAAAAACAAATAAAAACCAACCAGAAGTTAGATAATTACAAATTGAGAAATAAAATCTATACCACTCTTTTAAGAGCAGGGTATGATAGCCATCAAATTGTTAATGGTCTCAATTTTTACTTTTAAAAGATATAATACTGATCAAGCAAAAATATTGACAAAATAATTTTCTTTTTAATGATTCGACAAATTATTTAAAAAAAATTTAATATACTATATTCGGTGATAAAAATGCGAATATTCTATATTTATAATGTAAATGATTTTTTTTACGAAGTATATAATAAATATCCTTATAAACTATATAAAATGCTAGAAGATACTTATTACACAAACAGACATGATATGATGCTCTCTACAAACTACTATGAAGCAATCACAAATAATTTCAACAAACTATTTATTAATAATTTTTTAAATTTAAATCATAAATTAGATGCCTACTATAATAACAAGGCAAATATGCACTTAATTTCTAATTATCAAGAATATAGTAAGTTAATGGTCAATAGCTATTGTTTAAAATTAAAGACAAGTATCAATTATCCAACTTTCTTTGAAAGTCTAGCTAAGTTTAGCCATCAACTATTTGTTTGTGATTTTGAAAATCATGATTATTTTTGGTTAGAAAAAGTCAAAAAAAGGGAAGAGTTATTAATAAAAGAATAGACAAAGAAGCAAATATTTAGTAAAATAAAAACACGGAGGGATAAATAATGCTAAGAGATATATTATATTTAATTATTGGTCTAATCGTGGGAGGAATTATTGGATTCTTCCTTGCCAGAAAATTCATGATGAAATATTTAAAAAACAATCCTCCCATTAACGAACAAATGATTAAGGCGATGATGTCATCAATGGGAAGAAAACCAAATCAGAAGCAAGTCAATCAAATGATGAAGCAAATGAATAAATACATGTAAACTCATTCTTTTGGATGAGTTTTTTTTCATATTAAAAGGATTTTTCAAATAAAGAAAGAATATTAATATTAGGAAGCAATTGATATAAGACAAATTACTTAATCAGTATTATAGGAGGAAAAAATGAAATTTAAAGACTTACCAAATGAAGAAAAACCTCGTGAACGACTTTATTTATATGGAGCAAGTTCTCTTACGAATGAAGAACTTCTAATGATTCTCTTAAAAACAGGCACGCAAAAAATCTCAGTGAAAGAATTAGCAACCACAATTTTAAGCAAAAGTGGTGGAATAAGAAAGATGAAAAATATGAATTATCAAAAATTACTAAAAATTGAGGGAATTGGTCATGTTAAGGCAATAGAAATATTAGCGCTCATTGAACTATCC
>CAKPAK010000099.1 GCA_934132915.1 uncultured Bacilli bacterium | reverse complement strand
ACGAAGGAGAGATTCTAGGATTTATCGGACCAAACGGAGCTGGCAAAACCACCTCAATTAAACTCTTACTAGGCCTCCAAACCCTAAGTGGTGGCAGCATCAAAATTCTAGGCTATGACCTTAAAAAAGATTTTGTCAAAGCCATAAGCCAAGTAGGAGCTATCGTAGAAAATCCAGATATGTATATGTATTTAACTGGCGATGAAAACTTACGCATCGCCGCTTCCTTTTATCAAGTTCCCAAATCAAGAATCGACGAAGTCGTAAAAAGAGTAGGCTTAGAAGCCAAAATTCACGAAAAAGTAAAAACTTACTCTCTAGGAATGCGAGAACGACTAGGCATCGCCGCAGCCATCCTCCATAAACCCAAACTATTAATCCTAGATGAACCAATGAATGGACTAGATCCAGAAGGCATAAAAGAGTTAAAAGACCTCCTTATCTCTTTAGCCAAAGAAGAAAAAATGGCCATCTTAATTTCCAGTCACATCCTCTCTGAATTAGAATCCTTTTGTACAAGAATCTGTATTTTTATAAAGGGAAGAGTAGAAAAAGATGCCCCCATCGAAGCCATTCGAAATTTAACCGCCAAAGAATGCTACCAACTCGAAGTAAATCAAACCAACCTCGACCAAATCTTAACCACTTACCAAATCATCGACGATACCCATATTGAAGTCTCCACCACCAAAGAGGGAATCGTCAACCTAATAAAAGCCCTATTATTAAATGATATTCTCGTATACGAGGTCAAAAGAAAGCGCCTTTCTCTAGAAGAAGTTTTCTTAAAGATAATGGAGTCTTCTCATGATCTTTAAATTAATCCATTGGGAACTCTTAAAAGTCTTGAAAAAGAAAAGTATCTACATCATCTGGGCTTTGATGTTACTATTTTGTTTCTTTAACACTTTCTTATACAAAAAAGATTATGATACCGAAGGAAGATATTTATACGAAAAAGGCGAAAACCTAGAAGAAGAAATCACCACTCTCGGAAAAGAAGCCAATAATCCCTCCCTAACAAGTGATACAAAAATTACCTTAAAAACCAAAATTGAATTATTAAAATTAAAAAAAGAATTTTCCCCCAATTCTTGGCAGTATTTTAAAATCAACGATTATTTATATGATACTTTACTAGAAGAAAAGAAAAATCCCTCCCCCAAAACAGAAACCTACACTTACCAAGAACTCGTCACGAAACTAAAACAAGATGATTATTTATTCTTCTTTAAAAGAGAAAAAATTAACCTCCAAAATCAAATCCAACTCTTAAAAGAACGTGCATTAAACGATGAAGAAAACAAAAGTACCATAGAAGAGGCAATCTCCGCGCAAGAAAAAGCTTTAAAACTAATAAATTATCGCATAAAAGAAGGCATAAAAGAAGATAATGGCTATTTAAATCAAGCCCTCTTAACCTACATTAGTGCAAGCGAAAAACTAGAAAAATTATCAAAAACCAAAAAAACCAATCAACAAGCTTATCAAGAAGCCAAAAAAGAAAAGAAAATCAGTGAAACCATCTTAAAAAAGAAAATCAATTATGAACAAGAAAATACAACTAGCGCACTAATAAGAGGCCTTTTCAATGACTATGAATTTTTCTTCATCATCATTCTTCTCATCACCAGTTCCCAAATGATCTGTGATGAATTCCAAAAAGGCACTTTCAAGTTTCTCTTGATAAAACCAGCAAGTCGATTTATAATAATATTAAGTAAATATTTTACTTCATTATTCGTTCTTTTTATGAGTATTTTTCTCTTATTCACTTTCCAATTTATCCTAGGAGGAATATTCTTTGGATTAAAGGACTGGAATCTCGGAGGCATCATCTATGATTACCACTTAGATAAAGTCATTTTCTTAAACTTAGGAACCGACTTTTTCATTCACTTCATCGCCAAACTACCCCTTTATCTCATGATTAGCCTAATTTCTCTAATCATAGGCGTCATTACCGCCTCAACCATTCTATCCGTCATCATCCCATTCATGTTATCCGTCTCTTCTGGAACCCTACTAGAACTCGCCATTTCCCACCGATTATCCTGGATAAAATATCTTCCCAACATGACGTGGCGCTTTTCCGACTACCTCTTTGGATCCCCCAGTCGCTTAGAAGGTTTAAATTTTCAATTCTCCATCGTTTGGTATAGTATTTACTTCATTATATCCTTTCTTTTTCTCATCAAAATATTTCAAAGAAAAGATATTAAAAATGTATAAGGAGGAAAAAGATGTCATCGAACTTAAGAAAAATGATTACAAGTTATTTCCCTGATGTATGGCCCATTATCATTATCATCACCGTAATTTGTTGTTCACTTAGAATTTCTTATTTCATTTTAAATAAAGAAAAATTTTGTTTCTATAAAGAATTATTTACCCTCTTTTTTATTCTTTATGTAATGTGTTTATTTGAAATTGTAACCATTCAAGATGAAAACTATGGCTTATCAAACTTTATTCCCTTTAAAGAAATCTTTCGCTACCAAATCGGTAGTCGTCTCTTCTTTAAAAATATTATTGGCAATATTCTCCTCTTCCTACCATACGGCTATTTCGCTAGTGACTATTTAAAAACCAAAAAAGGGTGGTGGATAGCAGGCCTTACTTTTCTCATCTCATTAACCATCGAAATTGTCCAACTCTATATTGGCAGAACTTTTGATGTCGATGATATTATTTTAAATACTCTAGGAGGAATATTAGGCTTTCTCATTTACTACATCCTAGAAAGAGGAAAAGAAAAACTACCCGCTTATTTAACCAGTGATGGCATCATTAATTTCATTGTCATCGTCATATTTATTGCCAGCATCATTTATTTATTCGACTGGCA
>CAKPAK010000098.1 GCA_934132915.1 uncultured Bacilli bacterium | reverse complement strand
GTTTATAATTTTACTTTACAACATAATTTTAGACTTATACTTGCTTATCATTCTCAAGGTGAAGTTATCTACTGGCAATTCCAAAATTATAACCCTCCTGGTGCTTTTCAAATTGGAACTCAATTTGCTAATGTTAGTGGATATTCTCTTGAACCTACACCCTATAATTCCAGCTTTGCTGGTTATAAAGATTGGTTTATTCAAAATTACAATAGACCCGGATATACTATTGAGGTTGGACTTGGTACTAATCCTCTTCCTATGACTCAATTTAAAAAAATCTATGAAGATAATTTAGGTATATTGGTTTTAGGAAGTATTCTCTAAAATTTTGCACCGTTGAGAACCGGTCCCAACGGTGCAAAAATCAAGAATTATTTTTATTCATAAATTTATTGAATTCAGCTCCCAAAAACACAGTATAAAAGCAAGAATAAGTCCACATCATAACAAGCATCAAAGTAGTTAAACTTCCATAGGTAATAGAAAATCCTTTAAAAATTGTCAAATATCTTGAAAATACAAATGATATTATATTAAGTGAAATAGCTCCAAATAATGCACCATACACTTGGCTTTTAATTGATACCCTATGTTTTGGCATAAACTTATATAACAACAAGAATACTACAAATGTTGCAAATATAACCCCTAACTGTGTCATAATTGATGATATTAAGTTATAATTCTCCAATGCTCCAAAATTCTCTTTAATTATATCTATAGCACCATTTCCAAACACTAATATTGTCAATCCCATCACTATCATTATAATAAACAAAATTGTTTCTAATAAAACTTTTACTCTTAAATATATATATGAAGTTATTTTTTTACTTTTAGTCTGGTAAACTGTTTGTAACCCTGCTGTTAATGCGTAAAATCCTTTTCCAGCTGACCATAATGTGAATATTATGGAAACTGAAATTGTTCCTATAGATTTCGAATATACTTCTTGAACTATTCCTAATACCATTTCGCTCATACTTGATGGAATAACTTTTGAAATTGCATCAAATAGTGTTTGTGGCGCTATTCCCGTATATTGAATCAATGTTATCAACAAAATTACAAATGGTATAAATGATAATATCGTGTAATATGCACATTGTGCTGCACTTTCGCTTATATGGTCTCTTTTCATATTTTCTGTTAATTCTTGAAATTTTTGATATTTTTCTCTTAATTTGGATTTATCCATTTTGTCTTTCATTCCTTTCACACCTTATCAATTATTATTCTATCATATTAACTTTTATATTTCTATATTTCATTAAAAATTACTGAAATTCTTGAAAAAACATGTTGACAAATATTTCCGCTCATGGTATACTAAATAACTAGAATAGTATATCAGTATACAGGAGGTGTTAATCTTGAAAGAAGAACAAATTATAGAAGTTGCTAGAGAGCTATTCCATAAATTCGGATTTAAAAAAGTATCTATGGATGAAATCGCTAGAGAAGCCGGTGTTACCAAAAAAACAATTTACCGTTACTTTGATAGTAAAGAAGCTTTACTTGAATACTTTATCCAAGAAGAAATCCAAAATATGAAAGCAATTGTAGAAGAGGTCGAAAGTAAAAACCTAGACTTTTTTGATACCGTAAATGAAGCAACTTGTAAATTATTAAAATACAGAAAAGAAAAAGACTTTTTAAATATAATTTCCAAAGAAGCTGAATGGTTAAAAAACCCAATTATTATAAAAAATCTAACATTGATTGACACACAAATTCAAAATTACATCAAAAGTAAACTACAAAAAGCAAAAGAAAAAGGTTTTATCGAATTCACCGACTTAGATGTCACATCATTTTTAGTTTATAAAATGTACATGGCTCTAATCCTTGAGTGGACTGATAAAGATAAAACAATGGATGAACAAATGATAGCAAATAGTATTTCAGAAATTATAAAAAAAGGATTAAGAAAGGAATGATTTTTATTATGAAAAAAGAAAAAATTTTAAAAATCGCAATTTTTGTTGTAGTTTTATTAATCCCTATTATCTATAGTTTTTTCTATTTAAAATCTTATTGGAATCCATATGGAACTTTAAGTGACATGAAAATAGCAGTAGTTAACTTAGATAGTGGAAAAGATGACAAAAATCAAGGAAATGAATTTGTACAAAGTCTAAAAGACAGTGCAACTTTTAATATTTGCGAAGTAAGCCAAGAAGATGCAAATGATGGAATGGAAAAAGGTAATTATTATGCAACAATAGAAATTCCAAAAAATTTCACAGAATGTTTAGAAAGTGGTGCAACTACTGATAAACAAGTTGCTCAAATAACATATAGACCAAATCAAGCAACAAACTATTTAGCAACTCAAATTATCAATAGTGCTGTAAAAACTATTGAATTAAATTTACAGTCAAAAGTTGATAGAGAAATCATTGCAAATCTATCAGATAAATTAAACGAAGTTCCAGATAGCTTACAAACTATAAGTGATGGTGCTAGTTCAATTTTAGATGGTTCTCAAAATTTAAATGATGGAATTAAACAACTTAATGATGGTACAAACCAATTAAGTAGTAGTTATAAGGAATTTGACAATGGTGTAACATCAGCATATACAGGAAGTCAAAGTCTAGAAAGTGGATTGACTCAAGTTTCTACTGGTGTTGATACATTAAAAAATGGTGGTCAAACTTTAGATAGTGCTATATCTCAAATAAATGCTGGTGTAGATGAATTATCATCTCAAAGTAATTCAGGAATCGCTTCATTAGCTAGTGGTGTAAATGATTTAAATACTGGAGCAGCTAATTTGAATGCAAAACTACCAGAATATGTTGAAAAAGTAGAATATTTGAATTCTAATGTAAAACCTCTTTTACAAGCGCTTTCAGCTTATTCTGGCAACACTACTGATTCTACATTACAATATTTAGCTGTTAGTGCTAGTCAAATATTAGCTCAAGACCCTGAAAAAGGTAACC
>CAKPAK010000097.1 GCA_934132915.1 uncultured Bacilli bacterium | reverse complement strand
ATATACTCCATAACAATATAATGCTGACCATCTTCCTCTCCTACATCATAAACCTCTACAATATTAGGATGAGACAAATCAGAAACACTCTTAGCCTCTCTTTGAAATCTTCGAATAAATTTCTCATTATTCTCCAAATCTCCTCTTAATACTTTTATTGCAACATCACGGTCTAAAATTTTGTCATGTGCTAAATAAACGTTCGCCATTCCCCCTTCACCAATCGATTTCAAAATCTCATATCTCTCATTAATTACTTGACCCTTAGATAACATCACACATCACCGCTTTCTCTTTTTAAATAAGCAATACTTATATTGTCATTTCCTCCTCTTGCATTCGCTTTTCGAATAAGCTTTTCAACAGCATCTTTAGCTGTAGCTTCTTCATTTAAAACTCTTTCTATTTGCTCCTCAGTAATCATATTTGTAAGACCATCACTGCAAAGCAAAATACCATCATTTTTAATATCTACATCAAAAATATCAATATCAATAGGATTATTTGCACCTAATGCCCGCATCAAAACATTTTTTCTTGGATGATACTTTGCTTCTTCAGGAGTAAGTTCACCAGTAGAAACCAGCAAATTCACTAACGTATGATCTTTGGTAACTTTATGCAATTTATGATTCTTAATGACAAAACCAGAACTATCGCCAATATTACCATATAAAAGATAATCATCTGTTTTAATTGCACATACAAAAGTAGTTCCCATACCTTTACTATCAGGATTTTCTTTTGTATATTCAAATATTTTCTGATTCATTTCAGTCACAATATTTCGTAAAAATTCCACTGCACTTTCCTTATTACCAATTGAATCCAATCCATAAAATTCTTCCGTTAAATGATTAATCACAATAGCGCTAGCTACTTCTCCAGCTTTATGACCTCCCATTCCATCAGCAACTGCAAGTAAAAATTCATTCTTATCATTACTCAAAATAATTACATTATCTTCATTGTGATTTCTTACTTTCCCCGTATCTGTCAAATAAAAAGTTTCCATTACAAATCTCCCTTCTTCAAAGTATTTGCACGAAGTTGTCCACAAGCTGCATCCACTTTACCACCAAATTCTCTTCGGATGGTTACAGCAATATTCTCCTTTTTTAGTATATCATAAAATTTCATAATTTGATTCTTATTTGATCGCTTATAACCAATATTCTCTGTTTCATTATATGGAATCAAATTTACATAACACAGCATTCCCTTTAGACGTTTAGCCAAGGCAAAAGCACAATCAGAAGAATCATTTATCCCATCCAACATGATATACTCCATAGTAACTCGCCTGTGCGTCTTAGCAATATAAGCCTCAATGACTTCAAACAAAGAATCCATATCATAAGCAGAAGCAATCGGCATGATTTTTTTACGAATTTCATCATTGGGAGCATGCAAACTAATAGCTAAATTAACTTGACCATCTTCTTCCATAAATTTTTTTATTCCTGGTATTACTCCACAGGTAGAAACGGTAATATGTCTTGAACCAATCTCCATCCCTTTACCACAATTAATAATTCGAATAAATCTCATAACATTATCATAATTATCCATTGGCTCTCCAATTCCCATAACAACGACATGAGTAATCTTCTTTTGAATATCATCTTCAATAAGTAAAATTTGCTGAACAATCTCATAAGCGTCCAAATTTCTAACTTTTTTAAGTCGACCACTCTCACAAAAGCGACATCCCATATTACATCCAACTTGACTAGAAACACAAATACTAATGCCGTAATCATGAAACATAACTACTGATTCAATTCGTTCACCATCTAAAAGTTCAAATAAATATTTAGAAACATCTTTATCTTCCTGTTTCATTAAAAGTTTAATTTTTTGAAAAGAAAATACTTTCTGAAGTAGAATTTGACAACTATGTCCAATATTTTTCATCAAAGCAGGATCCTCTATTCTCTTTTTATACAAAAAATCATAAATTTGTGTAGCGCGAAATTTTTTATCACCAACAGATAAAAAATATTCCTCTAATTCTTCTAAAGTAAAATCATAAATATTTCTCATATCCCTCTCCTAAAAAATATGTTTGGTAAAATAATAAAATAATAAAATATCCAAAATAAAATAAAATAAAAATAAAAAAACGACAAATTTCCAAGTAATTTTCTTTTTCATCAAAACCTTTTTTAACAAAATAGTATAAAATGAAAAAAATAAAATAATAAATAAATTAATATAATTTCTCCCCAAAAAAGCATAAGTTTTTTCTGTAATTAATATATTTTTTCCAAAAACGGTAGCATAATTAATAGAATTTTTCTTTGCAATAAAAATGGTAAAAAGAACATTAACAACAATTAAAAAAAAGTAAATATAATTTTTATCGCTTAAAAATAGTTGCTTAAACTTTTTATGACAACGAAGTCCATAAGTACTCCCTTTCTCTTTCTTTCTCTGAGCACTCTTTTGCATATAACTCCTCCTACTCTTCTTACTTATAAGTATATCTTTTTTTTAATAGTTATTCAAGTGTTTTAAGAAGAAAAAAAACACTAAGTTATCCACTAGTGTTTAACATGATATTTTAACTCTCCCATTCTAGAAGTAGGAATAAATCCTGATTCTGAAACAAGGACGTCATAAATTCTATTCACAACAGATGCACAAGTAAGTTCTACTGTATTTGGCCTATCAATAACTAATTTTGTTTCTGGATTTCCGTAAACCGTCCAACGATTAGAATCAAATTCATCTGGACCATATACTTTTCCAATACACTCTGTTTCAATTAAAATCCCCTCTTTGGTTGTTGTCGTTACAATAGCACTCATACCAGTTGCTTTTCCCTTTTCGACATTCATCCCCAAAGTACTAGAGTGAATATCTTCAGAATAAGTTTGAGGCACACATTTTTGAGTTTGAGATACAACGGTAAGACCTAATTTATCACATAACCAACCATTAACATTCCACATATAACTAGGAGTATACTCACCACTTTCAATCAATTTTTGCCTCTCTTCTAAAGAAATTTCATCCGCTCTTGCTACAGTATTTTTAAATTCATCCATTGTAAGACCAGCTC
>CAKPAK010000096.1 GCA_934132915.1 uncultured Bacilli bacterium | reverse complement strand
GCATTATGAATATAATGACTAACAATACGAACCAACTTATAATCACTATCCATATTTTCAAGCCAAATTTCATCAGAAACCCCATGTAATATCACAGGATTATAATTTTTTTCTGTAATAAAATAATGAACCAAATTCATAACAAGTAAATCATTATTATTTAATTGAATTTCTTTCTGCACACGCTATCCCTTCTTTCCGACTTATATTATTATACTAAAAAACATATAATAAATAAAGAGGTGTTATGATGAAAAATAGAAATATTCAAAAAATATTAAATTATTTATTTTATCTTATTCCTTGGTTTCTCTCCAGTATCTTCTTCAAAATTGACACATCTTATTATCAAGAGTTATCCAAACCAATATTTGCACCACCAAAAATATTCTTCCCAATCATCTGGACAATATTATATTTGCTCATTGCTTATGCCATTCAAAAAACGAAAGGAAAAACAACAAATTATAAAATTTATTTACTCATCAATTATCTCTCCAACCAACTGTTCCCCTTTTGTTTTTTTACCATCAAGAATAATTTCCTCGCCATGACAGATACCATCATCGTTTTCATCTCATCCCTATACCTTTACTTAGAAACCAAAGAAATTGATCAACAAAATACAAAATACCTACTTCCCTATATTGCTTGGAACCTATTCGCTTTAATTCTCATTTCCACCATCTACATCATGAACTAAAATTACATTTTTTGATACTTCTCTAAAATTTCCTTAAATCGTTTTGGTGGTTCAACTTCAAATTCCATATATTTTTTTAAAATAGGATGAATAAAGCCTATTTTTTTGGCATGAAGCATTTGACCAAAAACACTATCATCAAGTTTTCTCTTACCATAAACTGGATCATTAACAACAGGATGAGAAATATAAGACAAATGAACGCGAATTTGATGTGTTCTTCCCGTTTCTAACCGACACTTTATCAATGTACTAGAAGAATATCTCTCCAAAACAGCAATATGCGTAACCGCAGACTTTGCATGAACATCCGTAACACACATTTTTTTTCGATTTTGAATATCGCGTCCAATTGGTGCATCAATCGTTGCCGTATCTTCCACAATCACACCATCTACCAAAGCAACATACTCACGCGTAACACTTTTACTTCCAATCTGACGAGCCAAATCTTCATGAACAGCATCATTTTTCGCCACCAATAACAACCCTGAAGTATCTTTATCAATTCGATGAACAATCCCAGGACGTACATCCCCATTCACATGACTCAATAAATTACAATGATACATCAACGCATTCACTAACGTCCCAGAATAATTCCCAGGAGCCGGATGAACAACCATCCCACTTGGTTTATTCACAACAAGCAAATCATCATCTTCATAAACAATATCTAAAGGAATATTCTCTGGCATAATAGAAACTTCTTCCTGATATCCATCCAAAACACAAATCACATCATTAAGCTTAAGAGCATAACTATTCTTAGCCTTTTTTCCATTCACCAAAACATAGCCATCACGAATCATCTTTTGAACCAAACTACGACTAATTTCCATCTCTTCCATTAAAAATTTATCCAATCTTGAAATTCTATCTACAACATAATCCATACTAATTTCTCCCTTTCAAAAATTCATTACCAATCAAAAAACAAACACCCAAAACAATAAAAACATCCGCAACATTAAAAATTGCCATCTCATATCCAAACAAAGTAAAATCAAAAAAATCAATCACATAACCATAAATGACTCGATCAAGCAAATTACCAATCGCTCCTCCAATAATAAGCGCATAAGCCCCACTCTCAACCCATGACAACTTCTTAAAACGAATAGAAAAAAATATTCCCCCAATAATCAACAAAGAAAGAAAAATAATAAACCACAAATTCCCCTCTAACATACTAAACGCAATTCCCTCATTTTTAACATAAGTCAAAGAAAAAAAATGAGGAATAACCGAAATACTTTGACCAACATCCATCAACCGAACCACAAATTGCTTAGAACAAATATCTAAACACAAAAGTAAAATACTAAGTAAGATTATTTTCCGCATCAAAACTACTCTCCAACCTGACTCTTCACCGCATCAGGCAAAGTATTAATCTGCAAAACATCCTCACTCAAATCACACCGATTAGAAGATAAATTAACAGAATAATAATACACATAATCACTATCTTTATAAACCTTTATCTCTGGATTATAATCTTCATCAAAACATTTCTTTTTATTCTTAGGATTAATAAATTTAGCATCATCAATCAATCCTTCATGAACCAAATCCATAATTTTAATACTCTCCCCATCACTTTTCTTTAACAAATAGCAAACAACCTCATAAGTACTATTACCAATATTATTTTTCTTAGAAAATAAGTACCCATCTCCCACTTGATGCCACTTTGTACCATTCAAATCAATATAACCATCAATAGATTTCCCCAACTTTTCTACAAATAAACGCTCGCTACGTACTCGAGATTGCTTAATTGCCCCCGTAACACTACTAACCGAAATTCCAAGAACTAAAGACAAAATAACAATCGTCGCTAACAACTCTATCAAAGTAAAACCCTTATTATTCATCAATATCACCACCAACAATAGTGTATCATAATTTATATTTTTTTAAAAGAGTTGACAGAAAAGATAAAATGCATATATACTTACCTTATGGTAAAGAAAGTAAAGTGAGGAAAAAAATGAAATTACTCTATCAGCAAAAAGAAATTGAACTCAAACAATGTACAACATTTATCAGTAGACTAAAAGGATTCATGGGCAAAAAAGAAATTCATTCAGCTCTTCTTTTTAACCACTGCAACAGCATACACACCTTCTTCATGAAAACAAACATTGCTGTAATTTTTTGCAACAAAGACAATCAAATCCTATCCTACTATCAAAATGTTCCCCCCAACCAAATTATTTTCCCCCAAAAAGGCGCAACAAAAACATTTGAATTACCAGTAAATTACTTTAACGTCAAACCAAATGACAGATTGGAGATAAAAAAATGAAAATAACCATACTCGGCTGTGGAGCCTTTGGCTCAGCACTAAAAACCCCATTTCTCGAAAAAGAACTCGATCTTTGGATGTGGTCTAAATTCGAAAAAGAAATTCAAAATCATCCCCAAGAAACCCCCTCTATTCATTACACCACTTCTCTAAAAGAAGCCACCCAAAACACAAACCTCATCATCATTGCGATTCCCATTAACTTTTTAAAAGACACCCTTATCGAACTAAAAAATGATGATCAAAAGCAGAATATTCTAATTGCCAGTAAAGGAATTGACACTAAAACACTAAAATTTGCTTACCAAATCGTAGAAGAAACCCTAGGAACAGCCCCACTCGGTGTTCTATCAGGTGGAAGTTTTGCAATAGATATGAGCAATAAAAATGTCTTAGGCCTAACA
>CAKPAK010000095.1 GCA_934132915.1 uncultured Bacilli bacterium | reverse complement strand
TTAATTTGTCTTCTTGATAAACCGAGTTTTTTAGCAACTCGATTTTTATTTCCGTTGTGATCAACTAGTTCTTTTATAGTTTCATATTTTATTTGTTCATTCATTCTTAATTCGACCTTTCTCATTAAACCACCTCTTGGTGGAATATTATATAATAGCAGGACATTTTTGCAAATTATTACTTAAGACATTATCACAAGTTAATCATACACTTTTTACTTTTCTTAATAATTTACTTGTGATTAAATAAAAATTGTGATATAATACAATCAAAATAGGAGGAGAATAAGATGGGAAACAATAGAACAATTACATTAATAGATGGGTACAAAGAAGTAGGAGAGGTAGAGTTAATTTGTGCTTTTGAACTAGAAGAATTAGATGGAAAATATATTATTTATACCAAAAATGAACATGATAAAAGTGGAAATACAATTATTTATTCTGGAAAAATTACGAAGATAGAAAATAATCAATTTATCGAAAATATTCAAGAAGGATCAGAATGGGAAAAATTAAAATCAGTAATGAAGACTATGGCAAAATATAGTTTGGAAGGTGAGAGAAATGTATAGTAGCAAGATAAGAAATATAGAATTACCGGAAAATTTATTTTCAAATTTAGGAGAAATGAGAAGTAAAAATTTATCTAAAAAAGAACCCATTCAAGAAGATGTTGTTTCATTAAAAAGAGAAATTGAACCACAATCAGATATTAAAATGACAAATTTTTCTAAACATAAAGAATATAGAGATAGAATTGATAAAATGTATGAAGGAATAAAAGGAATCAAACCAATTGATAATGAGATAGATAGTGTAATTTATTTTGGAAATTATATGGAAAAAGGGATTGTAGTTAAACCTAAAGTTTCTTCTTTAAAACAATTTTGGACAGAATATCGATTGATTAATAATGAAAAAACTTCTCCTAAAACGAACATCAATACATCAGTAAAAAGTAAAATCTCTGATTTTGATGTATTGTTCGATGCCTTACAAGCTAGAGTAACAGAAATCAATAAATATATCGATGAGTTGAAAGAAATGAGGATAAGTATTGATAAATCTAACGAAGAGTTAGAAAATAATAAAGAAAAATTATCTCATGAGAAGCAAAAATTTTTAGATTTTAAAAAGAATGAAGAAAACAGAATTAAAAATGAAAAGGAAAAACTAAAAATAAATTATGATAGACTTCAAACGATAATAGATGATCTAGATAAAAAATTAGAAAGCATTGATAAATAATCATTATCAAGCAAGGGAGTCCATTAGGACTTTTTTTCGTAGATAAAGAAAGAGAGGATTTCATGGAATCAAAAGAATTAAAAAAATTAGATGCATATTTTCGGGCCGCAAATTATTTATCAGCTGCTCAGCTATATTTATTAGATAACCCTTTATTAAAAAGAAAACTAACAATAAAAGATATTAAGCCGAATGTGGTAGGACATTGGGGAACAGCCCCAGGTCAAAATTTTATTTACACCCACTTAAATAGAGTAATAAAAAAATATGATTTAAATATGATTTATATTTCAGGACCAGGGCACGGAGGACAAGCGGTTGTTTCGAATACTTACTTAGAAGGAAGTTATACGGAAGTGTATCCAAGCATTACTCAAGACGAAGAAGGCTTAAAAAAATTATTTAAACAATTTTCTTTTCCTGGAGGAATCTCTTCTCATGCCGCACCAGAAACTCCTGGTTCAATTAACGAAGGTGGAGAACTGGGGTATAGTTTAGCTCATGCTTACGGTGCAATTTTAGATAATCCAACTTTAATTGCGGCTTGTGTAATAGGGGATGGAGAATTAGAAACTGGACCATTGCAAGCTTCGCTTCAGATTAACAAAATTATTAACCCAAAGACAGACGGGGCAGTTCTTCCAATTCTTCATTTAAACGGATACAAAATTGCCAATCCTACAATTTTCTCTAGAATTAGTGATATGGAATTAGATGATTATTTCAGAGGAAGTGGTTATCTTCCTTACTATGTTGAAGGAGATAATCCAATGACGATGCATAAAAGAATGGCAGAAGTATTAGATGAAGTCATTGAAAAAATTAAGGATATTAAATATAAAAAAAGCACAAAACGACCAATTTGGCCAATGATCATTCTAAGGACACCTAAAGGTTGGACAGGTCCTAAAGAAGTAGATGGGAAGAAAATTGAAGGTTCTTTTCGTGCTCATCAAGTTCCCGTAATTGTGGATGAAAATCATAAAGAAAATTTGGAAATTTTAGAAAATTGGCTAAGAAGTTATAAACCAGAAGAATTATTTGATAAAAATGGAACTTTAGTTAAGGAATTGCAAGAACTATCTCCAATTGGAAATCAGAGAATGGGAGCCAATCCGAATGCCAATGGCGGAAAATTATTAAAAGAATTGAATCTTCCTGATTTCAGGGAATACGGAGTAAAAATAACTGATCATGGCAAAGTTCAAGCCCAAGATATGATGGAATTAGGGAAATATATAAAGGATGTTATTCAACTCAATAAAGAAAAGCATAATTTTAGAATATTTGCCCCAGATGAAACACTATCGAATCGTTTGAATTATGTTTTTGAAGAAACCAATCGAAAATGGAATGCTATAAAAAAAGAAACCGATGAATTTTTAGATAGTGATGGAATAGTCATTGATTCCATTTTATCAGAGCATGTTTGTCAAGGAATGCTTGAGGGGTATTTATTAACTGGACGTCACGGTTTTTTCACTAGTTATGAAGCTTTTATTCGAATTGTGGATTCGATGGCTAGTCAACATGCTAAATGGTTAAAAGTTTGTAAACAATTACCTTGGAGACAAAAAATCTCTTCATTGAATTATGTATTAACGTCGCATGTATGGCAACAAGATCATAATGGTTATACCCATCAAGACCCAGGTTTTTTAAACCATCTAGTAACAAAAAAAGCAGATATTGTAAGAATTTATTTACCTCCAGATACAAATTGTTTATTGTCATGCTTCGAACATTGCATGAAAAGTAAGGACTACATTAATGTTATCATTGCTTCAAAACATCCAAGACCGCAGTGGCTAAGCATGGAGGAAGCTGTAATTCATTGCACGCAAGGAATAGGAATTTGGAAATGGGCAAGCAATGATGAGAATCAAGAACCTGATATTATTATGGCCTGTTGTGGAGATACCCCTACTTTAGAAACCTTAGCGGCAACTTCTATTTTGAGAGATTTCTTTCCGGAATTAAAAATCAGGGTAATTAATGTGGTAGATCTCATGAGACTACAATCTAATGCAGAGCATCCACATGGCTTAACTGATGAAGACTATGATTCGTTATTCACTAAAGATAAGCCAATCATTTTTGCTTTCCACGGATACCCTAACTTAATTCATCAACTAACTTATAAAAGACATAATAAAGATTTGCATGTTCATGGCTATAAAGAAGAAGGAACAATAACAACAAGATTTGATATGTGTGTTCAAAATGGAATTGATCGTTATCATCTTGTTTTAGCCGCTTTAAAAAGATTACCTCAATTAGGGAATCGTAGCGCTCTTTTAAATCAATTATGTAAAGACAAGTTAGTTATTCATAAACAGTATATTTA
>CAKPAK010000094.1 GCA_934132915.1 uncultured Bacilli bacterium | reverse complement strand
CATATTTTAAAGAGCAAATGCCGTGTTAAACCGCATTGTTATCTGCATTTTGAATTAAATTTCAAATGCAAAAGTTGGGTTAGTTAACATAACTAAAAGTTCCCTGCCAAAATGCCATAATCAAAACATCAGGATTTAATTTTATAACTTGATCAGCAATATTGCCAGAACTAATTAAATCAGGACCGTTTGGAAGATTAGGAAGTTCACCGACTCTCATTCTGTAGACATCTGAAGCTGATGTAGCTACTATCTTTGATAGGGTTTCAACAAAAGAATGACCGATAATCATAACTTTAAACATGGAGTGATTTTTATTATGAATTATAGTTTCATTCCACCCCCTGCCTTGAGAAAAAGAAATGTCACTCAAATATTTCTGACTTAGTGAATAAAAAGGATACTTTTCAGGCTTAGTGAACATGATTTTCTTTCTTCTATTATTATTACCAAATACAGCACCCCAAGTTTGTCCATACAGTAAACCTTCTGCTCCTTTATCTCCGATAAACTCGCCTGTTGCGATTTGTAAGATTTCTGAAGGATATTCTTTTTCGATATCTTTTGATTTATTGTGAGTCATAAATTCGGGTACGTGGGTATTTAGATAATCAACTACAACTTTATTAGCATACTCAGTAGCATGATGCTCGTCTTTAAAATAGAGTAATTTGTCGGGGTTATTGTTTTTTGCTTTCAACAATATAGGTAAAAGATTTATTACATGTACATTAGGAAGATTTAATGACTTAAATTGATCCATAGCGTATTCGGAAAATGAATACAATTGAGATTGAGGATGTTTGAAAATTAAAACTTTTTCAGGGTACAATTCTGTTTTTATTGGATAAACTAAAATATATATTGGCTTATTAGTTAACAATGCAATTTTTTTTACGTAATCTACATTTACAAAAGAATTGTTTCTGTGTAAAAAGCCTCCCAATTCATCATCAATCCTGCTGAAACACCAACTATTTTTTTTCTGACAAAAACCAACGTTTGGGACATCAACAATTGAATTAAATCGAGTCATCAATGTCTTTTGGATATTTACAAGGTAACTTCTAAAACCAAATCTGTCATCAAAATAGGATTCAAATTGCCTATTCCACTGCAGATTAATTGGGTGGTGCCAATCATCAGTAAAAAGGGGTTGGTAATTAGAAAGCATTCTGTTTTCATTCATTTCTGCAATATTTGGTCTTGTATCAATGCATAAAATAGGAATCATAATTGTGATTGAAATTATCACAACAAAAAACAAATCGGATGTTCTTGAGGATTGAATTTGCTTTTGGTTGTATAAATAACGAATTAAACAATAACAAATACAGCTACATAATAAAAAAGCAATAATGGTTGCTGTTTTTACAAAATTAGAAAACGAAGGTATAACTCCTAAATCATAATATTGATATAACACAGCAGTGTTTTGATTAGCTTTCAAAACAAAATTATCTGTAATATGGGATTTACACTCATTAGATGTACATTTTTCAATGTATGTTTTCCCTAAAACACTTGCAGTTTCATAAAAACCATCAAGTTTTTTGCTATTTGCATAAATATCCTTAACTGAAAAAATAGTTCCATTTTGAATTTCACTTTGAGATTCAAGAATTAACGAAAATTTATATAGTAAATGATAAGGTCTATTTAGATTTTTAAACTGTAAATTATTAAATGAATCTGAAGAAAGAAATAGATTTTCTAATTTAATAACATTTGATGAGTTATTCCAATCGACTTCTTTATCAATTTCATCGGTATATAAAACATAAGCATTATATTTTCCTGAAACACTGGGTTTTACACTAAATGAAAAATCAAACTTAGAATCATATAAATATCCTTGCATAGAAATTACTAACGCAAAGCTTAAAATTACAGAAGTTAGAACTTGAATGATGATTTTTAAATTTTTTTGGGTCATTTTTTAAAATCTAAAATAGATAAATGGATTATAAGTCGAAGCTGCAACATACGAAGAACTTAATAAAAAAAGAATAAAACAGATAATATTAGTTCCCCAAGAAATAGCGTTATTTTTGCGAGAAAGCTCGAGAAGATTTTTAGCCAAAGGAAGACAAAAAAATATAGCCACAGGAAGAGTTATCCATTCAATAGTATCCATATAATAAATTAATGCATATTTGTTGTGAGAATGAGACACTAAACCAAACATATTAGCTATATACTTTAATGCATAAGACAAGTCGGGAGATCTGAAAAGCACCCATCCAATTACAAAAACAATAATACAATAAAAATGAAGACAAAAAGATGAAAGGAAAAACTTACTTGATTTCGAATTTATATTAAAGACTTTTTCTAAAATTACAAAAAAGCCATTCCATACGCCCCAAATAATAAAGTTCCATGCAGCTCCATGCCAAAAACCAGTTGCAAGAAAAACAATACCTAAATTAAAGTAAGTTCTGAAATTACCTTTTCTATTTCCACCCAATGGAATATATAAATACTCTTTAAACCAAGTTGACAAGGAAATATGCCATCTGCGCCAAAATTCAGATATCGACTTCGAAATATATGGATAATTAAAATTTTCAGGAAAAGTAAAACCAAAAATTGAACCTAAGCCTATTGCCATATCAGAATAACCAGAAAAATCGAAATAAATCTGAATCGTATACGCAATAGCTCCAAGCCAAGCTATTCCTGGAGAAAAGGAATCTGCGTTTTGAGAAAATATTTTATCAGCTACCTGCCCAAAAACATTTGCAATAAGCATTTTTTTTGACAAGCCTATAATAAATCTCTTTATACCGTAGCTAATTTTTTGAAAATCAATATGACGATCATTTATTTGATAAGAAATTTCGTGATATTTTACTATTGGACCTGCAATGAGTTGAGGAAATAGAGCTATAAATAATGATAGTTTAAAAAGATCTTTTTGAGCTTCCCCCCCCCTATATACGTCAATTAAGTACGATATAGCTTGGAAAGTATAAAAAGAAATACCAATCGGCATTATTACTTTTATAAAATCAACATTTGAATGAAAAAGCAAATTAATATTATCGATAAGAAAATTAAAATACTTAAAATATGCTAGTATTCCAAGATCAATAAACAGAGCGATAAATAAAAGAATACTAGTACGAAATTTTATGATACTAGAGTAAAGACTTTTTTTACTGTAAAAAAATACATTAAGCTGGGTGTTTTTTGAATATTCGATAAAAATTGCAAAAAAATAATTAGCCAAAATAGTTAAAAGCATAATGCTAAGATATTTTGGCTCTCCCCAAGCATAAAAAATTAAGCTTGCTATAAGCAGAATATAGTTACGCAATTCTTTACGAACTATAATATATATAGTTACTACAATTGGAAGAAATAAATATATAAACGTCATTGAAGAAAATAGCATAAAAAGGACACCTTTTTATAACAATGATATAAACTCAAGTTTTAATTTTTTTTAAGTTATCAGACTAAAAATATAAATACATGGTTGTGTTCTTACATATTAAATAAACCTGAAACTACTTTTGTGTTTTCATTATTTATTAATTAACCCTATATTTGTTTCATTAAGACCGTCAGGTACTTCTTTAGACAATGGACCTTTAATCTCAGATACAACATACACAGGTCTTCCCTTAACTTCCTGAG
>CAKPAK010000093.1 GCA_934132915.1 uncultured Bacilli bacterium | reverse complement strand
GGATAAACCGGATGTCGATCATAAAACTTAGAAATATACATCATCAATTCCTCTTCCACCTCATCGATCATCGGATACAAATCGCTCTTATGATCAAGAAGTTTTCCCCCACGAATAAATAAAATATGAATCGACAAATACCCAGCATCAACATAGTAACCAATAACATCTCGATCATAATTATCATCTAACTCAACTTTTTGTTTTTCCAACGTAATCGAAATATAATCCAAAAGTTCTTTATATTCTTGTGCTCGCTCAAAATGTAACTTTTCCGAAGAAACCCTCATCTTCTCTTGCAATTTATCCGTAATAATTTTATGATTTCCATTCAAAAAAGAAATAATTTCCCCACGCATCTGTTGCATCACCGCATCATCAACAGGCTTCTCACAATATCCCAAACACTCTCCAATATGATAATATAAACAAACTTTTTTCGGATAATTTTGACACTTCCTTAAAGGATAAATCCGATTAATCAAATCAACAACGCGCCTTGCCGCCGTAACATTCGGAAAAGGACCAAATAACTTCGTATCCCTCCGTTTCTTCATATTCACATTTCGCACAACCAAAAGTCGAAAAATACGTTCATTCGTAACCTCAATATAAGGGTAAGACTTATCATCACGCAAAAGAATATTATACTTAGGATCATACTTCTTAATCAAATTAATCTCTAAAAGTAAAGCTTCCAAATTAGAAGAAGTCAAAATATATTCAAAATCCACAATATCTCGAACCAACATAGCCGTTTTCCCTGTATGACTCGACTTAAAATAGGAACTCAACCGATTTTTCAAATTCTTAGACTTCCCAACATAAATAATTACCCCATTTTTATCCTTCATCAAATAACAACCAGGATGATGAGGAACCAACCTCAACTTCGCATCAATCAACAAAATCCCTCCTCTATACTTCTCGCCAAATCTCGTACCAATTCTTTAATTTCGAAAATCCCGTACCAGAAACATTCTTAATAAACTCCCACGTCAAAGAAAAATTATTTTTTAATTCCGAAAGCCCTTCCTTAGCACTCGCACAAACAGAAGCATTATTCTGACAAACCCGAACCGTAAGTTCAAAATACAAAGACACCACCCGTTCCTTTACCGCCGAATAAACCCGAGCAGAAGTATCCTGAATTGCTTCTTTATAATGAGGAAATTTTTTAGAAATTTTACTATCCAAAATAAACGCCAACTTCAAAACCTGCATCTTCCCCTCATCACTCAACTCAGAAAAAGTATGTCCCGAAATCGTTCCCCCATAAAAAAGAAAATCAACAACTTGCACAAAACCAGCCTTCACCGTCGTGGTAAAACTACTCGCCTCATCCACAGCCTGAATCTGCTCTTCCAAATAAGAAACTACCCCAGAAGAAGAATCGTTTTGCAAATCAAATTCCCCCGTCGAATCCTTATCTTCTTGTTTCAAAGATTCTGACGAATTTTCTAAACTCTCATCATTTTTCGATAATTCATCATCACTCTTCTTATCTTCAATAACAAAAGCAACTTCCTGATTCAACTTACGAAAAGAACGCACCTTCCCCGTTACTGGATTCGTTGGTTTCGGATTTTGAATGGAAAAAGAAACCTGATCACCAACAAGATAATCCCCATCCGTCGAAACAGAATAAGCAACATTATCCTCATCAACAACAATCACGTACCCCGCGCCAACAGAAGAAACACTTCCCTTCACAACTTTAGACACATTCCCCAAGACCAAAAAGAAAGTGACCAAACCACATCCCAAAATCACAACAACCAAAACCAAACACACCGATCTCTTCATCACGATTCCTCCTTCTTTTATCTTATTATACACGAATATCAAAAATTTTTAAACGAAAAATACTGAATCATCAAACATCTCTCAAAAATAAAGAAAATTCTGTCCCTTTTATTTAAACCCATCATCAAAAAACGCCCCTATTTAATATTTCATTTTTTTATTTCTCCTCCTTCCACAAGTGATTATCTAATCACCTTGTAATATTTTCCCAAATTATTACTTAAGACATTATCACAAGTTAATCATAAATTTTTACAATTTTTTATCATTTATGCTTGACAAACAGAAACAAATCGATTAGTATATTAATCACCAATTCAAATTTTGTATGAATTGGTGCTAGTATATCACACTAGCCAACCCTTTTTATTCTTTTTGGGAGACTGTCCGCAGGGGAACAGTCTCTTTGTTTTATTTATTAAAAAAAAGAAATAACACTCATAAAATCAGAAAAAAATATTCATAATAAAATTATTCAATAGAATTCTCTATTAAAAAAATATAATCTCTATGTCCAAAAAAGTTTATTGACAGAAAAGTAATTTATTCCTATAATGAATATACGAAAGAAGGCATAGTATGAAAAAAATAATTCTAATCAAATATGGAGAACTAACAACCAAAAAACAAAATCGAAACATTTTTATTCAAACTTTACTAAATAATATCAAAAAAGCATTAGAAAATGAAAAGATAGAAATTATACATAATCGTGTGAGAATGTTCATTGAAGTAAAAGAAGAAGAAAAAATTCAAGAAATCGTAAAAAAACTTCAAAATGTTTTTGGAATCCATAGTATTGTTGTTGCCTATCAAAGTTCAAACCAACTAGATGAGTTAAAAAGAAATATCCTAGAAGTCGTCAAAAATATTCCTTTCCAAACCTTTAAAGTTGAAACCAAACGTAGCAACAAAAATTTCCCAATACCAAGTATGGAATTCAGTCGCGAAATAGGTGGACTTATCTTAACCAAGATCAAAAACATCCATGTCGACGTTCATCAACCAGACTACACCTTAAAATTAGAAATCAGAGAAAACTTTACCTATATTTATGGAAAAGAATACAAAGGCGCTGGCGGCTACCCAGTCGGTATCGCCGGCAAAGGAATCTTAATGTTATCGGGAGGAATAGATTCACCTGTTGCAGGATATATGGCCATGAAAAGAGGAATCAAATTAGAATGTCTATACTTTGAATCTCCTCCTCATACTTCAGAACTAGCAAAAAAGAAAGTAAAAGACCTAGTAGAAGAACTCTCCAAATATCAACCCAATATTAAACTACACATCATAAACTTTACTCAAATCCAAGAAAAAATCTACCAAAACATTAATCCCGACTACATGATAACCATCATGAGAAGAATGATGTATCGAATTGGCGAAGCAATCATAAAAAAACAAAATGCCTATATCTTAATTAATGGCGAATCCGTCGGACAAGTAGCTAGCCAAACTCTACCAAGTATGAGTGTCATCAATGCCGTAACAAACATTCCCGTCATCAGACCAGTTGCTTGCTTAGATAAACTAGAAATCATCGATATTGCCAAAAAAATTAATACTTATGACATCTCCATTCTTCCTTATGAAGATTGTTGCACAATATTCTTACCAAAACATCCCGTAATTCACCCTGTATTAGAAAAATGTATTGAATACGAGAAAAAAATCAACGTCGAAGAACTCATTCAAAATGCCGTGGAAAATGTTGAAACAATCTCTATTCATCAAAATCAAGAAAAAGAAAAGTATCTTTTTTAAAAAATAAAAAATCATCAAAAAAGCCAAAAATTACCAGTAACTTTGTAGTATGAAATAACAAAAAGTTCACAACCTATTAGTGTAGGAGGTGAACATAAT
>CAKPAK010000092.1 GCA_934132915.1 uncultured Bacilli bacterium | reverse complement strand
CCGTCTCCGTCACTATTTATGTTTTCAAATTTAATTTCACAACAAGGTAAAACTACACCTACAGTGTTACTATCATTGAATTTCAATCTATTAACACTAACAAGTGGTGAACATTCTGTAATTCCATATCCATTTAGTAAAGTTATTCCTATATCATTAAAGAATTTACCTATTTCAGGTCTAATTGGTGCTCCACCACATACTATTTCTTTTAAATTTCCACCAAAAGCTTCATGTATTGATTTAAATAGTTTGGCTCTTAAATCAATTCCTGTTGCTCTTAAGCCATTGCTTATTGGTATCATTTTTTTAAGCATTTTGTCTTTACCTGTTTTTTGTGCATTGTTCCAAATGTTTTTGTAAAATACTTCTGTAAATGCAGGAACCAAATAGATAAAATCTGGTTTAAATAATTGTAAATTTTTTAATACATTTTTTAAACTGTCATTTATGCATATTGTTGAATGTTTATGTAGTTCTACAAGTATTCCAGCAACAGCTTCATAAGTATGGTGATATGGAAGTACAGATAGGCATTTTTTTCCAATATCTGCAACTTGTAACCCATAATATACAACACTTATCAAATTATGTTCTGTAAGCATTACACCTTTAGGAGCTCCTGTTGTTCCAGAAGTATATACAAGTAGTTTTAGCTTATTTTCATCATCTTTTAAATCTGTATATATTTTGCTTCCCTGTTCTAATACAGTTTTTCCAGTTTGTTTAAATATATCATAAGATAATATGTTTCCATCATTTTCGTGTCTGTTTAATCCTATGAAAAATTTGATATTGGGTGCATTTGCTTTTATTTCTTGTATCCATTTTTCGTATTTTTCGGAATAGAATAAAACTTCGCTATCACTGTGTTTTAAAACATTTATAATGTCTTTACAAGGTAATTCTCTATCTATTGGTACAAATACACCTGTACTTTTTAAAACTGTTAGATAAACTGTAAGCCATTTGTAGCTATTTTCACCAATCATAGCAATATGTTTATCAGCCATTCCCAAACTTGCTAAAGCTGTTCCTAATTCATCAGTATCTCTTACAAATTCCTTGTATGTAACTTCGATTATTTTATCATGATTAACTTCATCTCTATACTCGAATGCATTTTTATCTCCGGCTTCTTTTACTGCTAAATCTAACATTTCTTTTATTGATGAAACTTTTGTTACATTACTATTTAATGCGTAATTTTTATTCATAACATCCTCTTTTCTTTTTTACCCTATATATTTTGAATTTATTTTTGTTATTTTTTCATCTAGTTTGTTTACTATTTTTGCATATTGAACCATTTTTATTGAATCTATTATGCTTAATTTGTTTTTTGCCTTATATTTTATTTTGTGTTCCGTTGTAGACCAGAAGTCCATTGCCATTGTTCTGATTTGTATTTCTACTTTTACCTGAGCAACAGTATCACCTATGTTTACCGGCGTTTGAGCTATTATATGTAGCCCTGAATATCCGCTTTTTTTAGGTGTATTTACATAGTCTTTTACTTCTAGTATTTCAAGATTAGAATTTTTTTCTATTACTTCTTTTATTTTGAAAATATCTGTTTTAAATGGACATACTATTCGTATTCCTGCTACATCATTTATGTTTTTTATTAATTCTTCGTAATTTAAGTCATAATTTTTCTTTTTCATTTTTTTGACTATACTATCAGGTGTTTTTATTCTGCTTTCAATATTACTTATTACATCGTAGTTGTAGATTTCTTTTAAGCTTGCTTTAAATCCTTCTAGTTCTTCTTTTGCTTGTATCATTGCTTTTTCGTATATTAACATTAATGTTTGAAACTTTTTTTCTTGTACATCTATTGGAACTAGGCTGAGTAATTTTAGGTTTTCTTGGGTTTGTTTTTCCATATAATTACCTCCTTCATTAGATTGTATTTATTCTAATGTTTGTTTGTTCTTTTTTGATGTTTGATTTATGTTTTTTTGGTAAATTTTTTTATGATTAACATTTTTTTCTTGCACCCATAGTATATCATATCATTATAAAAATTACTAGAATTATTTGAAAATTTGTATATAAAAAATCGCAAAAAATCAATTATTTTTTTTGCGATTTTTTATATTTATAATTCTGTTACATCTATACTTATTTCGGTTAAATTTCCTGCTAAATCTTTTATTGTAAATGTGCATGTTCCATTTTTATTAGCCTCATAAGTAGCACTTCTTGAACCAGTTACTCTATAAATTGCATTTCTGTAAAATAAAGCTGCATCTTTTAATTCACATAAATGGTTATGAAGCCATCTGTTACCTTTTTCAGATTCATATAACCCTAGTGCATCAGTTTCATTATCTTCAAATTTTGCTACACTCCAAACTTTAGTATTTTCTTTAAATTTTATTGAAGATATAGAATCTCTTCCATGTTCTTCTTTAATGTATCTTGTTAATTCATTTTTTGTATTTAATTGTGTATAAAAATCAATTTTTTTAGTATGGAAAGAACTTTCTACTATGGATAAATCTTTTGTCGAATCATTGCCAGAAGTTATTAGATTTTTTCCAATTTCAAAACAACTATTCAAAAATTCATAATTTAATGGATCTGCGTATGCATTCAAATCCATAATAACATTATATTTGGTCACCTCTGATATATCTGTTATTTCATTTTTTTCATCAACTGTAACATTTTTAAAATATTGATTTAAAACTGCTTGTGATATTCCCTCATATTTAAAAATTCTTCCCCTTAATAATATATTTTCAGTATCGTATTGAATTTTTTTACTTGTTCCATCTGGTAATATTATCTCATCTATATCGCTTTCATCATCGGCTGAAAAAACGGTTATTTCTACTTTTCCATCTTGAGCTTTTTTCTCAATAGAACCATATGGTGCAATATTATCGCCATATGCTTTAAAGCCATAATCTGATTTCAATGTTACTTGTTCTTCTTTGGAAAATTTATTAATATCATAGGCTATTTCATCATTTACTATTGAAATTTTTCCAATTAAATTATCCGGCATATTTTTTATATATTTTTTTATTTCATCACCTGATGCATTTATTTTGTCATTGCTTTCATTTTGCATTTTTAGTTCCATTTTTTTCAGATTCCACTCATCTTTTATTTGGGCCATTTCTGTTGCAAATTTTGCATTTTGAGTTTGTGTAAGTATTCCGGTTTTGCCCCATTAACATTGCAATTGTAACACCTGAAAGTATTAATAACACTATTATACTTACCACAAGTGCTATTAAAGTAATTCCTACATTTTCTTTTCTTAATTTAAGCTTCATATTTTCCTCCATTGTTTTTTATATTTTTTACTAAAAATTGTAAATTTATTCATTGGTATTATTTTCATTTTTCTATTACCATTTTCATAAAATTTGTCTTTAATATTGTCTACCCAATAATACCATATAGCTATAACTTAGTCAAGGTACATATGGGTTAATTTTTCAAAAAATTTTATATATAATATAAACAAATTTTTACCAAATGGAGGTATATATGTTATATTTAAACGTAAAAGAATTACTAAAAAAGAAACAAAAAACTAAATATTGGCTTGTGCAAAATATGCATAGTGATTATAAAACAATTTCAGATATGATGGATAATAAAACAAGTGGAATAAAATTTGAAACTATTGAAAAATTATGTATTTTATTAGATTGTACTCCAAACGATATTTTTAA
>CAKPAK010000091.1 GCA_934132915.1 uncultured Bacilli bacterium | reverse complement strand
TTCCTTCTGTTTCTTCTAACGTAGGAAATAAATATAAATCTACTCCACTATATGCTTTTCTTAAAAATTCTTGTTCAACATAGCCCGCAAAAATTAAATTTTCTAATTTTGTATTAAGCGCTTGTTTGATCTCTTGTGGGATTAACTTAGGATCAAGGTAACCAAACCAAATAAACTGGTACTCAGGGCATCGCTTTGCTAGTTCTACAAAGTCAAGAATTCCCTTTCTTTTTAAATATAGTCCTACCCCCATAATAACTTTATCTTCTTTTTTATAATGATATTTTTCTCTAAATTCTTCGGCATATTTTTCATTATGTTCAAAAAAACTGGTATGAATTCCGTTGGAGATGGCATAGATTGGTTTATTTAAATGATAATTTTCGAGCAAGCGTTTAGAATATTCTGTCGGGGTAATGATCACATCTCCTAAGCGATAGCATTTGGATATCCACCATTTGAAAATTGGCGCAAGTTGATTAGAAAATAAAAATGAATTTTTAAAATCTTCTTCTGTAGAGTGTGCATGGTAGACAATTTTTTTCCCTAGTTTTTTTGCTTTTTTGGCAAGAAAATAACTTCTAAGAAGATACCAATTAATATGGACAATATCTACAGTTGCTAATTCTTTTGGGTCAGTGGTATAGGCAACATGATTTTTTTCTAGAGCATTCATTTGATGTTCAACTGCTTTGCCTAAGCCACTTTTGCCGACTGTCTTTAACCCTTCCGTATATAATAATATTTTCATACTTTTTTTCCTTTCAAAAATATTGTATCAAAAAAAGAATTTTGATTCAATAAACAAGGCGATATTCTCTCGTTAAATTTTATAAAGAAATGAGAGATATTTTTGGGTTTGGTGATGCTTCTCCGATTTCTCCGAGGAGAAGAATTAAGATCAGCAAAAGGTTCTATTAATTTTAGATTTTTTCTATCATTTTGAATATGTAATTATCTTTTGTCATTTCTTTATCTTTTAAAAATGTTGATTGATACATAAGTAATCGATTACGTCTTCTATTTTTGCGTTTCAAAGTTTTAAATTGTTTGTCTTTTTTTCCAAGACTTTTGTTTGACTCTTTTGGGATATTTCGTTAGCAAATGAAATTGCCTCAAATTGTTTTTTTATTAAATTGAAATAAGTTTCTTGATTTGCACCAATCAAAAAAGATATTTCGTCAAATGATTTGTTTATAAATAAGTTCGGAGCAAGTGGATCAATCTCTTGTTGAATAATGGCTCTTTTATTATCGATTTTCTCTTTAAAAATACTAAGTTCTGCTGAAATAATACTTAAAACTATATCATTTTCCAATTTTATTTTTAAAAGAATTAAAATATTTTGAATCTCTTCACTGGAAATTGTACCTTCAATTAAATTAGGTAAGCTGTATTTTTCTTCGTGAATGACATCCTCATCATCACCATATTCTTTCGAGTGATACATTATACTTATGTTAGACTTGTCTTTATATATTTGTAATGAATGATGAACGTGATCTTCCGTTCCAAATCTAAAGAGCATAGCAGAAACAACATTAGGAACTTTTAATAATGGCCAATCTTTTTCACTCATCGATAGGGGAAGATAATTTCTTATTGGAATATTAGTATCCTCAAAGCAAATGCCACGCAAATAAGACAGGAAGTTTTTTTGTTCTAATTCGTTAATTCCATAAATTATGTTATTATTTTTTATATAAGTGTATTTATCTTGACTATTACCACGTTTAATAAAATGATGCATACCATAAGTATAAACCTGATTCAAAATTTCACTACAACTTCCTTCTTTTTCTTCTATTGTATAACTTTTATTAAGCAATAATTGCTTAACCTTTTTACCACGATAAATTACGTTCTGTAAGTATTTTATCGTCATTTTCATTCCATTATTATTAGAAAAAATACCGACTGAATTAGCACTTTCTCGCTCAAAGACTAATTCATATTCTCCATTAAAAAAAGTCATTTTAGTAATGAGTGGTGTTTGACATCCGATATAATAAAGTTTTTCTTCTTTTCTCATCGCACTCGTTGAAATAACACTATTAAACTGAAAGTCTCCGTTATAATGCAATAAATCTGCATCGCCTGTATAAATTGCCTTATACAAAATGGCGTTTCTTTTGTCTGTTATTTCAATGGATGGATTAGAAAAATTAATGCAATTAATAACATAATCATTTAATCTTAATGTATCTATAGGAATATTAAAGAAGTTGGCGACATCCAATATTGTTGTTCTGTTTGATTTTTTTTCCATATATTCTTCATAGGTATTTTTTAGTTCTTTTTTTAAATATTCTATTTTTTCTTGGTACATAATGACCACCTCTCGTTTTTTGCTCGACGCTTCAAGAAAATAATCACTCATTCATCAAAAATCAAATTAAGTTCAAAAGCATGTAAACATTAAAAATTATTGTTTGATATCTAGTACATATAACAAGTTGTAATGAACCTATATTCGCAACTTTTGAATAGTCCTTTTATATTAAAATTCTTGATTTTCGTGTTGATGCCAATGCTTTCTTTAAGAAGATATAATCATTTTTATAAAAAGAAAAAGTCCTTATCAAATAAGACTTTAAATACAATAATGGTGCCCATAATGAGATTCAAACTCATGACCTTTTCCTTCGGAGGGAAACACTCTATTCAGCTGAGCTATATGGGCAAGAAAAATTATTTTTTTTCTTTGATTAAAATTTTTTTAATTTCTATATCTGATTTACTTTGGAAAGATTGCTTGATGGTTTCGATTGTTTTCTGATAATAAGACTCAAAATTTTCTTTTGTTAAGTATTCCAATTTGTTCCCAATTGGATTATAAACGGGTGAAATCATATTTCCGTCTAGATCAATATAGCAACTTAACTCGATTTGCTTTAGAAAAATTGGTGGTAAGACAAGTTCTCTTGTCGCATATAAGACAAATTTGTTTTCTTTTATTTCTGGAGAAAAAGAAGAAAACGAATTAGAGAGCACTTGTTGTTTTTTTAAGTCATATAACTGAAAAAGATGATTTTCATTTTCGATACATAAAACTTGAGAAGTTATTTTTTGATAGTTTCCCATTACTTTTACCAAGTTCAAATGATTTTGATTTAATGTATAGTGATAAGTTCTTCGATGGGGAAAGGGATTTGTTTTTTGATAACTATTATCCTCTACGAAAAAGTTATTTTCAATTCGTTCTATTTTGTTCCAAAGTTTAAAAGGAAGAACGGTCTGATAGTTTCTATTGATTATCCCATACCAAACATGATTGGCATATTTTAATTCTTTAGAATAAGCTTTAACGATGGCATAATCCCCTTGAAATTTTTCTGATTCTTTTTTGTAGTAAACTTTTTCCCATTCTTGATTTGGTTTTATTAAAATAATGGGATAAAATCTAGAATCCAATTCTTTATCTTGCATTTTTTGCCTCCTTAAGGAGAAAGGGACTTATTTTTCTAACTTGAATGCCCCCTCAATACAAATTTATTGTATCATAAAATTTTGTTATTTTAAAGAAGATTTCTTATTTTTCTGTTAAATTTGTTGCATTAATTGCTATTCCCATTACAAAAACATAACTAATGATATATATCCACATCATTAAAATTATAATACTAGATAAATTGCCATAGATAAGATTATAATTGGCAAAATATTTTAAATAATAACTGAATATTGCTGTTGCAATAGTCCAAATTATTGTAGTAAAGATAGAGCCATACGTTGTTGATTTGCTTGGTATTTTTTTATCAGGGGCAATCGTATATAATAATTTTAGGTTGACATAAATCATAAAAAGTGTGGTTGGCCATTTTAGAATTTTATAAATTTGCCTTACTTGCGATAATAGATGAC
>CAKPAK010000090.1 GCA_934132915.1 uncultured Bacilli bacterium | reverse complement strand
TAATTACATTGTCATTTCTTTCAATAAAGTCATTAAATGAGACGTTTGCATTAAAAGGTGATTGGAATGGATTCACTAATTTACAAATTGAAAATAATCCAACTGTATTACCAGGGGATAAGGTTAATGTTACATTATATGCAGATCATAGTATGTGGGAATATATTTCAATTAATTTTAAATCAACCACATCAGATAGTTCATTTTTAGTGTATTTAAGAAATATAGAAAGTACTAATATCAATAGTCCAGCGTATTTTATTGTTCCTGATGCCTATGACGAAGTTAATCCAGAGAATAATAAAAATAAAATGACGGTTAAATTAAATGAAAAATATGAATTGAGGGATATTTACTTATTTCCAAAAAAGAAAAATGAAAGTGATGTGATTGAAGCTGTTCAATATTCAACATATGCTAATTCTAATGCCATGGGAATGAATCCTGGAGAAAATAAGTATATTACAATAGGAAATATAAATAATAAAAAATATGAAGAACCACAATTACATAAAGTATCAATAAAAAATAATAATGTAGGTATAGAGGATAAAGTCTATTTAGATTTATCATATAGTGGTGAGGTACAATTTGTATCGCTATGGTTTAAAGAAATTACAACGGGAACTGTATTATATAAAAACGTAAAAGATTTAGAAACTAATCCTTATATTGATTTAAGGGATAGTATTTTTGGTACAATATCTGGAGAATATGAAATAACGATGGTAACTATTGGTGATATCAATGGGGGATATGTGTATTATAAATCACATTATGATATAGGAGAAAGCGCTGAAGATGCATTTTACAAAATATGTACTGCTGGATTTGGACCTAATTTAAATGTGGTTGGAAGTATAACTAATAGTAATAATTTAAAAGATATTAAAATTAATACTAAAGAAGCATTTGTAGGGGATAAAGTAAAAGTAAATATAAAAACAAATGATAATGGAATTAATCTAGAAAGTGTATTATTAATTTTTGGAAACAAAAATAGCGAAGATAGTATGAATGTTTATGTAAAAGATTTATCATCATCACCATATTTTATTGTTCCATCAAATATAGAAAAAGGTAATTATGAATTAACAACTGTTGTTTTAAAAGATAATAATGGAAGTACAATTTATTATCAAAAAGATAAATCTAGTTTGTCAGTTAATTTATTGGATGTGGAAGTTAGATTAACGGTTAAAGAACGATTGCAAGATAAGAATAGCATATTTATTGATAATGATAAATATGACAATAACATTAATAAAGAAATAGATGGGCTAAATGATGATGCTATATTAACATTAACAGCAACTACTAATCCAATTATTGATAAATCAATTTTTGAAAAAATAATGGGTACAGATAGAAAGTTAATAATTGAATATAATGACTCTGAGTGGGTATTTAATGGTAAAAATATTAAAACGGCAAAATCAATTGATGCAAGTTTATTTATTTCTAAATTAAATGATAACATTAATAATAATACATTAAAAAATTTATCATCTGATATTGTGTTACTTTCATTTGCTGATAACGGTCAATTGCCGGGAAAAGTATTAATAAGAATAAAAAAACAAGAGATTACAAAAATAATAAACAATAATAGTATTTTTGTGTATTATTATGATGAGAAAGATGATTCGTTATTAAAAGTTTCTACTGAAATTCAAGAAAATAATGGTTATTATGAATTTTATATCAATCATAATTCTAAATATATATTATCAAATAAGGAAATAAAATCAGATATAGTGTCAAGTGATGCACAATATTTAGAATTAAATACAGATATGAAGAAAAAAGTTCTAGAGGGGGGAGTAAAACAATCTAAATATGGTGCATATATAATTATTGGAATTATATCTATAAGTATAATTGGGGCAATTATTACAATTTTTTTAATAAAAAGGCATGGCAAAAAGTAAAGTTACGGTATATTTATACAAAATTAATGTTTAATTGGCTTTTCAAATTCGATTTTCCTGAGAAATCACTTCTAAGTTGTTAGGAGTGATTTTTTGTCATATTTTATTTTAAATTCATAAAGAATATTAAAATAAAACTATTCTTTAAAAAGTTTAAATTAGCATTAAATAAAATTGCAATTAGACTGCGTTTTATTTTATCAGTTAACTTTATTGTTGATTAGGAAAAGTTATGCTATAATTTAGATAATCAGAAAGGATGGGGTCTTTAATGAAAGTTGGAATAGTTAGTGATCATCGGGGGGTATATTTAAAAGGTGCTTTGCTAGAGTATTTAGAGCATAATGGTTATAAAGTTGTTAATTATGGAACAGATTCTATGGAGTCGGTTGATTTTCCAGAATATGCTTTTAAGTTAGGGGATGCAATAAAGGCAAAAAAAGTTGATGTTGGTATTGCCATTTGCGGTACGGGGATTGGCATGAGTATTGCTTTAAATAAAGTAAAGGGAATTTCTTGTGCTAAGATTAGTAATATTAGTGAGGCTGTTTTATGTCGAAGTCATAATAACGCTAATGCAATTGCTATTGGGGCGGATATTGATGAGGAACAAGCAAAGAGCATGGTAGATAAATTTCTTTCAACGCCATTTTCTAATGTGGATAAATATGTTCGAAGAAATAAAATGATAGAAGATAGAGAAAATCATGGCTAAGTTAATTTTATATTTGTTTGTGATTCCTTTAGTTGTTTATGCGATGGATAGTGTAAATATTAATGGGATATTTAAAAAGGGACAGAGTAATTATTATCAGGCTAGGGTTATGTATATGTTTCTTGTTATGGTATTATCTTTTAATATCGTTCAGTTTATAAATGATTTTTTGGGAGTATTTCGTTAAAGCGAGGGATTTATGAAAAAGCTAATCATTGTCACTGCAGTAATTATAAGTATTCCTTTTTTTGTGGTGGAATGTTTTAAAGTTCCAGAAAAAAAGTTGAAAGAGATAGAGTTAAAATACTTATCTAATATTATGGTTCGGGTAAAGAGAAGTAGTGGGAATGTTGAGAATGTTCCTTTAGAAGAATATGTTGTTGGTGTGGTTGCGGGGGAGATGCCAGTTAGTTTTGAAATGGAGGCATTGAAGGCGCAAAGTGTTGCTAGTCGTACTTATGTAATGAGGCGTCTTGGTGGAAATGGCGAGTATGATGTTGTTGATACCGTTAGTAATCAAGTTTATTTGGATGATAATACGTTAAAGGAAAAATGGAAAGATAATTATGTTTCTTATATTAATAAGGTAAGGCAAGCGGTGAATGAAACGTCAATGGAATGTTTGGAATATGATGGAGAACTTATTGATGCGATGTTTTTTTCTACGAGTAATGGTTATACTGAAGATTCTGGGGAGTTTTTTTCTACGAGTCTTCCTTATTTAAAGAGTGTTGATTCCTCTTATGACAAGGAGGTATCTAGTGTTTTTCAGGATAGTAAGAATATTAGTTTACAAGAATTTTATGAGAGGTTGGGGCTTAGTTATCAATCTAGTTTGAAAGTTACTGATATTGCTAGGACGAATAGTCATCGTGTAAAGTCTTTAAAAATTAATGGGAAGGAGTTTAGTGGAAAAGATGTTTACTATAAATTAGGGCTTCGTTCTAGTGATTTTGCGATAGAGCAAGTTGGGAGTAATGTTGCTATTCAGACGAAAGGCTATGGACATGGTGTTGGGATGAGTCAGTATGGTGCTTTGGGAATGGCTAAGAAGGGGTATTCTTATCGGGAGATTCTTATGCATTATTATACAGGGACAACTTTAGTAAAAAAATAAAATTTGTAAATTTTTTTGATTTTTTGGAAAAGTACTTCGAAGTATTTTTCTTTTTTTTTATAAAATTTTTTAGTATATCTTTTTTTTATTTGTTCATACTTAGAGTAGAGGTGATAAAAATGAAAAGGAGAAAATTAAAAAAAATTGCAGTGCCTATTATGTATGGAGTATCTATTATGATGCTAGTGGGT
>CAKPAK010000089.1 GCA_934132915.1 uncultured Bacilli bacterium | reverse complement strand
AGTAGTATGTTATTATAGGTATAACAAAAAGGAACCTATAGTGGTTCCAAATATCATGGATAGATTACCATTTACACAGAATTATTTACGCTCCCTCTTTTTCATAGCAAGTACTTTCTTTTTTCTCCTCAGTATTCACTTTTCTTAGTATTTTTAAGATATATTCTCTAATATTTCACCAGCAAAAATAGTAATATACCCAACAATAAAGCAAAAATAGTATTGCCTTACATAATCCAGGTAAAATTCATTCCCATTATTGATATAGCCATCATGAAAAATATTATGTAAAAAGTTTTGATCTAAATAGAAACGAGAAAAAATAAATAGAACAAACAAACTAAAAAGAATAACCAAGTTATCATACCAACTATCTTTTTTCTTAATAACCATCGAAAAAACAAAATAACTAAAAATAACCATTACATATAATAAAGATAACCAATCATAATCAAAATCTCCCACTAAAATAGTTTCTTTAATAATTTTAAAAATAATAAGGAAAAAAATAACAATATGATAAATCATAAAAGCAATATTTACTTTTTTACTTTTCTTTAAAAGAAAAATAATTTGCCCTCCTACCGTAAATGGCAACAATAAAGTAAAAATAGTAAAAATATCTTGCGATATTATTCCATTGATTCCTATTTTAATCAAGTTCAAATCAGTCACATAAAAGAAAAAGAAAGAAACAAAAACCACAAGAAATAAAAGAATATTTTTAAAAAACACCTTACCATTCATTTAATCTCACCTACCTTAATCACATCATTTAGTATTTTATTATAAATTTTATATTGATAATGAATAATTGTTAATGGATTAGGAAGATAACCTTTATAAGGAAGCCTAAATTGATAAGAATAAGGTTGCTCTAAATAAGTAAACACTTCAAAATAGCTTTTCCTTAAATCAGATAAATTTTCATTAATATAAATTAGATTATCCCCTAAAGTATTATCTTTTTTTAGTAAAATTTTATATATTTCCTTTTCATCTACATTACCATCCGTAAGGAAATTATAATCACTATAGAACTGAATAAATTTTTTAAATGTATATTTTTTATGATTCAAATAATAATCTACTCCCCCCTTTTCTAACATATTCTTCATTAAATCAACATTTATTTTTAAAGTATTGTACTCCTCATCACTAAAAGTTCCCTGGTTAGAATAAAATTTATTCATTTTAAAGTTAACCTCCCTAATTAAAAAAGATAAATCTCTAATATATTTTTGATAATCATTATCATTTGAATAATAAAATTTATTCTGAGATACATCTACCACCCTTATTTCCATAAAAATACTTTTTAGGTTAGTAAAAAAGAAAAAAAGACAAAGACTTGCAATAAGAAAAGAAGCAAAATAACGAAATATTTTTTGAAATAAAATAATTATACTTGATCTAGAATATTTCATCATTGCAATAAAATCAGTAAAATTAGAATCTTTTTTATTTTCTAATCTCTTTCCTTGAATTAACTCCAAAACATTAACCCCCAAAATATTTGCCAGCTCTTCTAAAATCATAATATCAGGTAAACTTAAACCCCGTTCCCATTTACTAACCGCTTTATCTGTAAGACCAAGTTTCTCTGCTAAATCTTTTTGGGTCATTTTTAGATTTAAACGACATTCACGAATAAAACTTCCTATTTTTAAATTATTCATTTTACCTCTCCTATCTCTAAGTTGAATCTAACATACAATAAAATAAATTTCAATAAACCATTGGTAGAATAATCTAAAATTTACATAAAATTGATTAAATTTATCAAAAATATGTTAAAATTAATATATATTAAAATTAATAATAGAGAGGTGGTATGATAAAATGGATAATATAGGAAATATTAAAAATGTTTATTTATATAATAAAACTTTACATAACCAAGTGATAAAAAAAAGAATTATATGGGTTATAGCTAGTTTATTGATTATTTTGATTTTTGTATTTAGTTTCATATATATTGAAACAAATTATATTGTAACAAATGAAATTTTGGCTAAACAGTGGGCAGTTTTATGGATTCTTTTAATGGTATTAGCATTTTTCTCTTTCTTTTGTCTTATATATAATCTTTTTACATTAGGAAGTTTTCCTACTGAAAAAATAATATTTTCAGATAGAGTTTATGCAACTACTAATAATGATGAAATTCTTACATTTAAATTTGAAAGAAATTTGCCTTACATTAGATATGATTTATTAAAAGATAATTTATTAGATGAATTTGTTAAGGTTTTAGTATTACAAATGCGTGTCAGTAAAGAAAATCAGGAAATAAATCAAAAAATTCAAGACAAAAATGTGCTATTAAATGATTTATATGAATGCTTAAATATAATAAATGTTTATAAAGTAGTAGAAAAAAGGGATCATATAGAAATAATATGTGATTATATTGATTTGATAAATAACACTTCTGGTAAAAAACAGTCATTAGCAATATATAAATATTACGATAATTGGCAAGAACTATTAAATAAATTAAAAGTAAAAAAAGCAGAAAAAGAAAGAATTTATTACTCAAGAAAACGAAGAATCAATTAGTCTTGTAACATCTGCATTACGTAGTAGTAGTAAGTCGAACCAACGATACTTTCATGTAAATATGATTTTAATATCAGTGTATTGTTTAATATATGGAAATGGAAATGAAATTGTATTGATATTTGTGTTTGGTATAGACTACCTTATAAGCACGTTACATTGTCAAAAAAGAGCCTTAAAGTATTTACATAAAGATAGTATGGAAGAAAATGAATTTTTGTTGAAAGGGATAAAAATTAATGAAATTACGTTGGTAGCATATTCAATTTTGCTTATAGTATACTTAGTAATTTATCCTGAGGCAATACCAACTACATTAACTAGTGCAATATGTATATTTAGTATTTCATTTATATTTAGATTAAAAATAGAAAAATAGGGAGATTATGAAAAAAGTTATATTTTTATGTTTAGTAGTTATTTTGATATCAGGATGCTCTAATAATGAGAATCAAGAATTATGCAATAAAATAGATGAGATAGATGTAAGCTCTTATACTCAAGCCGGTAATTATGATGAACTTTCTAGTATTTTAGAAAAACATTATACAACATACTGTAAAGATTCTAATTCAAAGGTGTGTATATCATTAAATGATTATTTAGAAGCAACAAAAAGTGAAATAAATTTTAAAGATTGTAGTAGTCTAGAGGGTAATTGGAAAAGCATATGTGAGTCTGATAATAAATTAATGGTTATTAATAAAAAAATTAATGTAACTTACAAACATGAAGAAATGTGGACTGTTTGTAATAATTAAAAGTCGTGGCAAGTTTTACTCGCCCGCGAGTAAAAGTGGCGATAGTTTTTTTCTTTTATTTTTGCTTGGCTTTATGCCTTGCTAAAATTATGCTAAAAAGGGGTTAAAAAGGGGATTTCGAGTCTCTCCATGATACAATAGTAGAAATGGAGAGATTTTATTATGAAAAAAAATATTGAAGAAAAAAATAAAGGTAAAGAAAAATGAAAAGACAAATATCTTTCTGCATTTAAAACATAGGAAAATAATTGGGATGCAATATGTCCGTTCTTTCAATTTTCGGAACCAATAAGAAAAATAATGTATACAACAAATACAATTGAATCATTGAATAGACAATTTAGGAAATATACAAAAACAAAATCATTTTTTCCAACGGATATGTCATTACTAAAATGTTTATATCTAGCAACAAAGAATATCCAAAATAAATGGACTCAACCATATAAAAATTTAGGTCCAATACTTAGTAAATTATCAATAATGTTTGATGGTAGAATATAAAATAATTTCAGTTTTATTTAAAATTATATTACATCCTTTAATTGTTATCAAGGTTAAAATAAACCCGCTCACGCAAGACCTTGACAACAATCTCCGGATGAAATATTTAATAATTAACAAAACAAGAAATAGTTCTTTGAAATTTAGAAGTA
>CAKPAK010000088.1 GCA_934132915.1 uncultured Bacilli bacterium | reverse complement strand
AAGTCTAATTCTATATAGCAACATGCCTCAAAGGCTTATTTACGTAGGAGGATACCGATGGACTATTATAGGACTTTGGGCATTTGAAAAGTAACACAGGTTCCGGAAAGAATTATTTTTCTGTTACAAAACGGAACCTAAACGGAACTTTTTGCGGAACCCAAACGGAACTAATTTTTCCCCAAAAATTGTAAATCCAAATATTATGAAAATATATTTTTACAACTACACAGGAGCCCAAAGACTGTCAGGTGTTGTGGTATGGATTTTTCTTTCTGTAATTCGACTTAGCATTATTTGAGGAACAGTATTATCAAAAATAATTAAATAATGCTCTAATAATGGTGTTAAATATGAATATTTACCTTTCTCTATTTCATACCATAAATTTGGATAATATCTTACTATGATACTTAATCCATACAATATGAGAAAGTGGATTGCAATAATATCATTTATTTCATTAAAAATCGGGACTATATATGAAGATCCACAATAAGAACTTTTATGTGTTGGAAATTCGTCTTGCCAATGCTCGGATTTATGTTTCAAAAGACCAATGTATTTATCCCTATCGTATTCATCTTTTGCTTCTGAAAAAATAATATTACTTAAAATTGGTATTAAATTTTGCATTATTTCTTCATTATATTCCGTCGTATATATGTTAATATACGTTTCACCTTTTACTCGAGCATCAAAAATTGATCTTGGTGCTTTTCCTTCCTTCATTTCTTTGTGGACAATTTGTTCTGCAATCAAATCATTTTTTATTGAATGACCAATATGAAATGATAAAGGTGGTTGACCAATATATTCTTTTATATAGTCTGCCAATTCTGGTAATCTTCTAAATAATTCAAATAACGAAATTATATATTCTTTGTTCTCCTCATGTTTTTCAGGCATCTTACTAGGGCTAACTTCTAAAAGATATTTAGTATTTTTATAACCAAGATGTTCTAAGTATGTTCTAAAATATCCAATAGATCTTAAATATACTGAAAAAGAACTAATATCATTTTTATCTATCAATACTGTATTTAAACCATGTCCACAAGCAGTAGATTCTTGTATTTGAAGTAAATCTTTCTCGTTATTTAAAGATGATACCTGTTCTGCAATTGTTATTTGCAATAATGCATAATATCTTGATAATATCCAAGCATTCAGACTAGAGGTTTCTTGTTGTAAAAAACCAAGAGATGATTTTATTGCTGATGACAAGCCTTTAGCTTTTTTGTCAATAATTTCTTGCTTAATATTTGTTGAATTTGATTTTTCCCGTAAGACTCTCCGACAAATTTCTTCATCTTGTAATCGCTTTATTCTTATATGTAGTAATTCTTTTATATTGTCTGCTACATAGGTTTCATAGTTATTATCATTACTCATTTTATTCCCCTCAACATGTTCTTTTATTACCTTATAAACGTACCGTTGAGTTGTATCACAAGCTTTAACTAGCTCGATTATATTTCTTCTTGTCGCAGTATAGTTATCTATAATATACTGCTTTTTATATGGTTGATTACAGTGAGCATGGATTGAAAACTTGTCTCCTGCGGCATTAAACATCAATTTCTTAGTTGCTTCTAATCCAATAATTTCGCAAAGCAATTTTAAATCTTCTGTTGGAAGATTCTCTTCTGTTATGTAGTTTGCCCATACTGGTTCTTTGTTTTTAGAATTGTCTACCATGATATCCCTCTATCACTATTTACAAACGGAACCATTTTCGGTTCCGTTTAGTTCCGTTTGAAAAAAGTTCCCAAAATACTACAAAAATATTGCCTTTGCAATACCACAAAATCTTTGTTTTTGTAGGTTTGAAGTGGCACTTGTTGATATGTTTCGATATAGACACATTGACTACACTTTTCTGGAAACGAGAGTTAATGTGTGAAAGGAGAAAAATTATGCAAAATTCAAATGTAGACTGGATTACAACAAAAGAACTCGCTGAAATCAAAGGCATATCTGAAAGAGCAGTTCGCAAATCAATCGCTAAAAACAAGTATGTTATAAGGAAAAGTTCAAAATCTTATGAAATTTTAGTAACATCTTTGGAAGAAAGTGTTAGAAAAAAAGTAACAGAACGAAGAGAAAAATCAACGGCACTTGTTCCTATAAATTATGTTGTTCCTGAAGAGCAAAAGAAATTGGCTCTTGCAAAATATGACCTGATTAAGAATTGGGATAAATTCAGGAATGAAAAAACAAACAAAACACAAGCAGGAAAAGATTTTCTTGATGCCTACAATAATAATTGTTTATGCAAAAATTTATTTGTTTCAATAGGAAAAGTTGCTATCGGCACAATTTACGAATGGCATAAAAAACTTCGGGAATATAATGACGATTGGCATAGTTTAATCAATAATTACACATTTGGAGCCAAAACAACAAAGACATTATTAACTGAAGCCGAGAAATCAGAACTACTAAAAAATCTCTTACACCCAAACCAGTTAAATATTGGGAAAGCTATTAAATATACTAAAATGGCATTAAAAGGCAAGGGATATAAAAATTTATGCTGCGATTTAACTTACCGAAGATTTGCGAATAATTACAAGGCGGAACATTATGATGTTTGGGTAGAAGCAAGAGAAGGTAATAAAGCTCTGCACGATAAGGTTCTCCCATATATCACAAGAGATGTTTCAAAACTGGAAGTCGGAGATGTCATTATTGGTGATGGGCATAGATTAGCATTTTTTGTTAAGAATCCATATACAGGCAATCCTGTCAGACCAACATTACTTGCGTACCAAGATTGGAAATCCGGCGGCTTTGTAGGTTTTGAGATAATGCTTGAAGAAAATACTCAATGTATTGCTTCTGCGTTAAGAAATTCAATTATAAATCTTGGAAAAGTTCCTAAATTTGTCTATCAAGATAACGGTAAAGCGTTTAAGGCAAAATATTTTATCGAAAACGGAATATCGGGTTTATTTACCAATCTTGGCATTCAACCGATATACGCTAAACCATATAATGCTAAAGCAAAACCTATTGAAAGATTGTTCAGAGAATTACAAGACAGCTTTGAAGTTATGCTTCCTTCATATTCCGGTACAAGTATAATTAAAAAGCCTGCTCAATTAAGAAGAAATGAAAAACTCCACAAATCAATTTTCAAGGTCAATATTCCAACAATAGAGCAAGTTATTTTAGTTTTAAATGCTTGGTTGCAAAAATATCATTATGAACAACCTTGTCCACATGTTGAAGGTAAAACAATAGGTGAAGTTCTTGAATCAGGTAAGGGCGAAGGAGTTAATATTGAAACTTTAGATGATCTTATGATGGCTCGTGAAATCAAGAAAATCCAGAGAAACGGAATAAAATTCTTAAAAAACGATTATTATGATCCTGCTTTATATGGTTATAAGAAAAATGTAATTATAAAATACAGTTTGTTCAACTTGAATTCAATTAAAGTTTTTAAATTGAACGGAGAATTTATGTGTGAAGCAATGCGAGTTGAACCGATTAATCCATTAGCAAATTATATTGGAACTCCAAAAGATATTGAAGATTTAAAACAAAAAACAAAATTGAAGAAGCAATTAGAAAAACGAACAGAAACTGAATTTGTAAATCACTTAAAAAGAGCACAAGTACATAATCCTTTGTTAACGATGGATTTACCTGAGAAACAGGAAGAAGAAGAGATACAGGAATTACAAATTGAGGTTAAAAAACAAGTCGAGGAAGAGTACCAGAACGGTATTTTTCAGAACAACTATGACAAATATGATTATCTGTTAACCAAAGAAAAACTTACAAAAGATGAGCAGGAATGGATTGAAAAATATAAGGAAACTAATGAATATAACGATATCTATGGCGAAGACAAGGAGGTATTTAATGCACAAACTATTTGTTAAAACACGTAATGTAAAAAACTTTGTAGATTTAATGAATAAATTAATAGATAAATCTAATGAAGTTCCAAAAATGGGATTAGTTTACGGCGATCCCGGATTAGGCAAAACTCAAACTGCCGTATGGTGG
>CAKPAK010000087.1 GCA_934132915.1 uncultured Bacilli bacterium | reverse complement strand
AATTTATTTAGTACTGCTTCCCATTCTGTTTGTGCAGCAATGCTTATTCCTATCATAAATTTCACTCCTTTTTTAACTTTATATGTACCAATAATATTATCTATTGACTTTACTTGTTACTTTCAATTCAGTATTTTTAGTTTCTATATGCTCATTACTTAATAATTGTTCAAGTTTCATATTTTTAACTGAAATACCTAATGATTCATAAAATTTTATTGCTGATTCATTAAATCCCCATAAATTAAGTTCAATAGCATCAACATTTTCTTCACTTGCCTTTTCTTTTAAAAAGAAATATCTTAAATCACTATCTATCTTATTCTTTATTTTCTCTAATAATCTATCCCGAAAAAGCAAAGTAATCACCTCTTCTTTATTATGGATAAATTAAAACAATAAATACCAATAAGACAATCAATACCCGAATATGAAAAACAAAAATAGAAGTTTTATTCTAAGTATCAACAAAATTTAATGATCCCTTCTTTAAAAAAGTGGCTAATTTTTATATTAATATTCATGTTAAAATTTAATGTCTATCAGTTACAAGATATAACAAAGATCTACAAAGATAAATTCTTTATTTTAAGGGAATTGTCAAATTATAAAAGAAAAAATATTTGAAAAAAGCATTTGTTTACATCCTAATTGAATCGCACTATGAGTTCAAATTATGATAAACAAAAGATAAAATAACTGTAAATAGTAACATTCCAATTAATATTGACAAATGAATTTTACTAATTGCATCAAAAAATTTAAAGATTTATGTTATAATTGTTTATAGGTGATAGGATGAAAGGTATTAAAAATATAGTATATAAAATTAATAATCAAGCTTTAATTATAAATATTGGTGAAAAAAATCAGATTGAATATAAAGACATTTTAGGCACAGTAAGCCAAGAAAAAATATTTGAATATTTAGAAAATTTTTTTGGCATTATTGATAATTGGGATAAAGAATATATTAATACATCGATGATCGATGGTATCAATTGGGATTTATCTATCATTTATTATGACGGCAATAAAAAAGAGTATCGTGGTAGAGCAAACTATCCTAATAATTTTGAAGCATTTGAAAGACTTAACCAAAAATTAATTAACGAGGTACAAAATGGACAATTTAACTATTAATTTTAAAAAGTTATTCCCCTATGTAATTAGGGCTTTTACTGAAGTATATGGTGAAGAGTATTATGATACTATTTCAAAAAAAATTAATAGGGCTATAATGATTTCATATTATGATATTGAAGGATTAGAAACCTATATATCATATGTTGAACAATGTAAGAGGCGCGAATATGCAATTAAATTTCTAGATAAAATTGGAACGAATGTAGAAAAAACAAAAAAAAATAATTATACACAGAAATTGGATGAAAAAATTGAAGATATATTGCAATGCTATATTGGTGGATCGTATTATGGATTTTGCGAAAGTGCTGAATTCTATGCCCCACTTCAAGCATTCAAAAAAAGCAATACGGAAAATCCTAAAATACTTTTGATAAATAAGTTGAAGATAATTAACTATCTTCTTAATGATGAACACGAAAAAATAACAGAAGAAAATTTTGATTTATTTACTAAAACAGAAAAATATCTTCAGATTATGGATAAAATTGATAAACTTAATATAGTTTATGAATCCTTATTATTGGAATATAGAAAATGGGAAGAACAGTTGCTACCTTACAAAAACTTTGTAGAATCAGAGAAAAAACGAAAAGATGAAATCTTGAAAGAAAAAAAGAATTTACTTTTTCTTGATATTTATTCAAAGTTACCAAATGCTGTAATAGAAAATACTTCTGATAAAACTTTAGAAGAAAAAAGCCTTATTGTTTTTGGATACCGTAGTGATATTAGTTCAACTAGCATGATTGAATCATTTAGTGCAAATAAAATGGAGAAATTGAAGGCTAAAGATGTTTCACTTTATGATAAGTTTTTGATTATTAATTCACAAGTGCAGTATTTATATAATGCTGGTATTGATATAAACAATAAGGAAATGTTAATGTGTAATTCCGAAGAAGATGTAGATAATTATTTTGCCTTTTTAAATCAAGATGAAGTAAAAAAATACATTCCTTCAGAAGATTTAATTAGTTATGTGTCTTCGGCTAGAGAAAATATGTATGAAGAAGCACTTAAAGAGTATTATATGACTAGGGAAGATTTTAAAAAATTAGTGAAAATTTTTGGCAATGACAAAAATAATTTAGAATATTTTTACCAACTAATAAAGAAAAAATGCGTATGTGTTACTTTTGATGACTCAACTACAATGAATGATGAAATTATATCAGTGATGCTTTATACAATAAGAGGATTTGATGCCGGAGGGTTATTGTTTAGTTTTATACATGAGTGTGGACATATTATAGATCAAAATTCAAATGCAATGGCATTTGAATCGTATAATGGTATTGATGGTCTCAATCCATATGACAATACCCTTCGTAAATATGAAAGATTTAACGAGACTATAAATGATATTTTTACCCTAGAAGCAATTGAACGATTACATAATAAAGGGATATATTTAATTGAACCACAAGAGTTATCTTCGTTAGATTTAAGAAATTTTAACACTACGTTAGTTACCAAAGACTTATTACAACCATTGGTATCTAAATTCAGAGAACAAGTTATCAATGCTAAAGTCAAAATGGGTAGAAATGAACTTATAAAATATATTGGAAAAGATAATTTTGAAGAATTGATTGATGCAGTTAATAAGGTTGATTACCTTTCTCGAAATTACGTTCTTGATACATTACCGAATGATAGTATTATAGTTAAAGAATATTTTGAACAAGTAGAAAGAGTTAAAAAAATATATAATCATATTGATCATTATTGTTATCATAATGTTGTTAACTCGACAACTCCATCTTTTCATAGAAAATGAAATATTTTATACTCAAATAATAAATAGTAATTTACAAACTCGACTTGAATAGATAAACTTCTTGATTGTTAGTGAAATGATTTTTGGTTCTTCGAAATTCGGTGGACCTAAAAAACACGTCTAAATTTTAGATGTGTTTTTTCTTTTTTTGATTTTATTAGATTTTTTTCAAAGTAAGGATTTATCAACGATTGGGTAAAACGAAGTATTTTTCCTAAAACAAAGTTAATTGTTCATTTTTTACCTGGTAACTTTGACCATTTTTTAATGAAACAATGTCCCCTTTTCTAAGTGACCAATTAATAATGGAGAATCATCATCATGTCTTTTATAGTTATTCATTACATTTTCACGATTTGTATTGGCATAGCAATACTTGCAAAAGTGAAGGCAAGTATCATAAGCCCCAATATCAGAGTCCATAAAACACTGGCACCCTTCACGTGTATTTTTAACATTGGGAAATTCCAGTTTGTAAGGAACAGTACGCATGATAATTTCTTTACTCTTACAACCCGTACAGTTGATGCCATATTCTTCTAGAAAAGTACCTTCACAACAAGCATATAGAGAAACACCATATTTTTCGGCGATTTTTTTAAAACAAGTCGCAATTTTGATTTGCTCTTTTCTAGATGGACAGATTAAATCAGGGCATTTCTTTTTACTTTCTCATAAAGATTGAGAAAACTAATAACACAAACATTGGTATATCCACTTAAACTTTTAGCAATTTTTTCAAATTCTTGGAGATGTCTTTCTAGTGTATATTCATGTGTTAAAAATATTGGGTCGTAGCGCCATCCAACAAAACTATTGGGTAGTTTTTCTACTAATTTTTTAAAAGAGGAAATGACTTCTTCTGTGGGAGGAACGTTGAATTCAATTTTCTTATCATAAGGCGTAATGGTTACATACCATAGCATATTATATTTCTTTAATTCCTCTAAGTAAGGGAACATTGGTTTAGGATTTTTAGTGCAAAAATCAATACAATCAATAACGTCAGGATTTAATCTATATTTAGTTACTTGCTTAGGATAATAAGGATTTCTTACCATGACATAGCCTTCTCTAATTCTATTTATCCACCACTTTGCATAAAAGGCTGG
>CAKPAK010000086.1 GCA_934132915.1 uncultured Bacilli bacterium | reverse complement strand
CTGTTCGCCCATTAAAACGGCACGCGAGCTGGGTTCAGAACGTCGTGAGACAGTTCGGTCCCTATCCGTCGTGGGCGCAGGAAAATTGAGGAGAGCTATCCTTAGTACGAGAGGACCGGGATGGACCTACCTCTGGTGTATCTGTTGTCACGCCAGTGGCAGTGCAGAGTAGCTATGTAGGGAAGGGATAAACGCTGAAAGCATCTAAGCGTGAAGCCCCCTCCAAGATGAGTTTTCCCATTGCTTTAAGCAAGTAAAATCCCAGATAGACTAACTGGTTGATAGGCTAGAAGTGGAAGTGTAGCGATACATTGAGCGGACTAGTACTAATAGATTGAGGGTTTAATCTCATAAATTATATATCAATAGTGGATTTGATGACGTACACATTATCTTGTTTTCAGAGAACAATTAATAATTAGATATTTATATTGGTGATGATAGCAAAGTGGTTCACCTGTATCCATCTCGAACACAGAAGTTAAGCACTTTAACGCCGACGATAGCAGAATATGCAAAAATAGGAAATCGCCAATATTTTTTTATGTTTTTTTTCAAAATATATTGATTTTTATGATAGTTATGCTATAATAATCTTGTATTTTTAATTTTGACTCCTTAGCTCAGTTGGTAGAGCAACTGACTCTTAATCAGTGGGTCTAGGGTTCGAATCCCTAAGGGGTCACCATATTTTGTTTTTTTGTTAAATACTATTGATTTTTCTTTACCTTTTATGGTATAATATCAAAGCAAGTGCAAAAATGGGCTTGTAGCTCAGGTGGTTAGAGCGCACGCCTGATAAGCGTGAGGTCGATGGTTCAAGTCCATCCAGGCCCACCATTTTTGGCCAGTTGGTGAAGTGGCTTAACACACTGCCCTTTCACGGCAGCATTCACGGATTCGAATTCCGTACTGGTCACCATTTTGTTTTTTTAGCCGTTAGGCTTTTTTTAAAACTTTGATGAGGACATGATTGCGCAAATATTTTTTTAGAGAGTTAATGGATGGTGGAAATTAATAAAATTTTGCGTAGTTACTCCCTTTGATGTGAACTCGAAAGAGATTTCCGGTTATTTTAATCGTTATCAAATGAAGTTAAATTAGGGATGGTACCGTGCTTTGCACTCCTTTGGTACTGTCTTTTTTTTGGAGGTAGAAAAATGATAAATATTAAAGAAAATGAGAGATTAAATATATTAAATCATAGTTGTGCTCATCTTTTAGCACATGCTGTTAAACACCTTTATCCTGATGCCAAATTTTGGGTTGGTCCTGTTATAGAAAATGGTTTTTATTATGATATTGATTTAAATGATAAATCTATTAGCGAAGAAGATTTTCCAAAAATAGAAAAGGAAATGAAAAAAATTTCAAAAAGTAATAAACTTATAAAAAGGATAGAATTATCAAAAGATGAGGCTTTGCAAGTTTTTGCTGATGATCCATATAAAATTGATTTGATTAATGGGTTTTCTTCAGATGAAATTATTTCAGCTTATCAACAAGGAGATTTTATTGATCTATGTCGTGGTCCGCATGTTGAGAGTACTAAAATATTGAAGTATTTTAAACTTTTAAAAGTGAGTGGAGCATATTATAAGGGAGATTCAAAAAATAAGGTACTTCAAAGAATTTATGGGGTTTGTTTTGAAGATGAAAACGATTTAGATGAATTTTTGAAATATTTGGAAGAAATGAAAGAAAGGGATCATAGAAAACTGGGGAAGGATTTAGAAATTTTTATGATTTCTGATTTGGTTGGAAAGGGATTACCACTTTGGTTGCCCAAAGGAGCAACGATTAGACGGCTTTTACAAAGGTATATTACGGATAAAGAAATATCACTTGGTTATGAGCATGTTATAACTCCTTCTTTGGGAAGTGTTAATTTGTATAAGACGAGTGGTCACTGGGATCATTATAAAGATGATATGTTTCCAATGATGAAATTAGATGATGAAGAATATGTGTTGAGACCAATGAATTGTCCTCACCATATGATGATTTATAAAAATAATCTTCACTCTTATCGTGAATTGCCAATTAAGATTGCTGAAATTGCTAATGATTTTAGATATGAAGCTAGTGGTGCTGTCTGTGGTATTGAAAGAGCTAGAGCATTTACTCAAAATGATTCTCATATATTTTGTATGCCTTCTCAAATTAAAGAAGAATTTAAAAATGTTATTCATTTAATTTTGGATGTTTATCATGACTTTGGATTTGAAAATTATAGTTTTCGTTTGTCACTTAGAGATAAGAATGATGTGGAGAAATATTTTGGAAATGATGAATTGTGGGAGAAGTCTGAAAATGAATTACGTGAAGTTTTAAAAGAGTTTGGTGTAGATTTTTATGAGGCACCTGGAGAGGCTGCTTTTTATGGTCCTAAGTTAGATGTTCAGGTTTGCTCTGCTCTTGGACATGATGTGACACTATCTACAATTCAGTTGGATTATCAATTACCTGAAAGATTTGAATTGACATATATTGATGATAAGGGTGAAAAAGTTAGACCAGTTGTGATTCATAGAGCAATTTTAGGTTCTTTGGATCGATTTATTGCTTTTTTGCTTGAGGAAACAAAAGGCGTGTTGCCATTATGGTTAGCTCCTGTTCAAGTAAATATTATTCCTGTTAATAGTGCTTACCAATTGCAGTATTGTTTAGATTTGAAACAAAAATTATTGGCTGTTGGGATTCGAGTTCAAATTGATTCTCGTGATGAAAAATTAGGATATCGAATGCGAGAGTCACAAACCAAAAAAATTCCATATACTTTAGTGATTGGTGAAAAAGAGGTAGAAACCAATACTGTGAATTATCGGATACATGGTAGTTCTGAAACTAATGTTTTGAATGTTGATGATTTTTGCTCGTTAATGATAAAAAAAATTAATGATAAGGATTTATAATTTATTAATATTAATTATTAGTTATTTTGTAAATTCTTTTTCTTTTTTTAATTATTAAATTTGAAAATAACATATGGTTGACAAAGATGGACTTATGTTGTATAATATTTTTCCATAAGAGGGGGAGAGATATGTATGATGTCTAATACTAATAGTAGTGACTCATCTTTGATTATTACTCAAGATCGAGATAAAAATTTAAAATATGGTAATTTGGTGGCGAATGATATACAAAGATTAAGAAAAGTTAGGGATTTTTTGGTGAAAAATTCATCTGATAATTATACTGTATATGATGATTCAATTAAATTATCTTCTTGTTATCATTCTACAGAAAAGATAGTATGTGATGGAGATAAATTAATTTATAATGGTTTAGTATATACTCCTATTTATAATGGGAAAATGTCTAATTTTTCTTATTGTTCTAGAAGAATATATCAAAGTAATTATTTAAATACTATTTTAATTGCAACTTCTTTATTGGGAGATTTAAAGAATATTCATTTTGATTCTCCTGTGCAAGAATTTATTGATGCTGGAATTATTCGTTGTTTGGAGTTAGATCAAATTTGGCCTTTGTGTAGTAGAAAAATGTATGCTAACTTTACACAACAAAATAGAGATTTAGTGAAGTTTTGTGAATTATTAAAAGAAGGTATTATTTCTTATGAAGTTGTTGAAAATGTTTCCAAAGATGAACTTAACGGCTATGGAATCTTTTCAAAATTGAAAAATTTAAGGCAGATTGAAGTAAACTCAGATATTCTGTTGGGAGAAAATAGTGCTTTTATTAAAAAGAAATTAAGGTAGTTTATTTAAATTATGTTTATTTTGCTTCTTTTGAATTTTAAATCTCTAAAGAATACGTCTCAAATTTAGTTTTCTAATTTATGAAAAATACATATCAGTTCTTTGAATTTTGATGAACTTATTAAAAAAAATTTATTATAAAGCTATTTATACCAGTTTAAAGTCTTATAAAAAATAGTTTGATTTTGGTATTCTTTAGAAAGTTTAAAAGAATAAAATCCAATAAAAATCACACCTAAAAAATGATATGAATCTCGTTTCTTGGGCATAAGAGAAACGAGGTTTTTATATGTCAAAGTTAACTTACGAAGATAAAAAAAATTTATATAATGATAAAAAGAAAGGAATGTCGATAGAAAGTCTATCAAATAAATACAAAGTAAAGAAAAGTGTAATTAATTATCTAACCGCATTAATAGATAAACAGGGAATAGCTATTTTAAGAATAAGTAAAAATAAAATTCACTCTAAATTTGAGAAACAGGAAGCTATAGATAGAGTTTTAATTAATGGTGAAGTCAAACGGGCTGTGGCATTAGATATCGGTTTATTAAGTAAAGGTATATTAGATAATTGGATCAAAAATTATATAAAAAATTGTTATAATATAGTTGAACGAAAGCGAGGTCGGTCAACTATGACTAAGATAACAAAGAAAAAAGAAAATGAAACCAAAGATGAAAAAATTAAAAGATTAGAAGAAGAAAATTTATATTTAAAAGTGGAGCTAGAATACTCAAAAAAATTGAGAGCCGTTGTTCAAGCAAGGAAGAATCAACAACAGAAGAAAAAGTAAATG
>CAKPAK010000085.1 GCA_934132915.1 uncultured Bacilli bacterium | reverse complement strand
TCTGCTATACTTCGAGCCAAACTTGTCTTTCCTACACCAGGAGGCCCTACCAAACAAATAATTGTACTTTCCATCTTTTTAACTTTAAAAGCAACAGAAACAAACTCAATAATCCGCTTTTTTACCGTATCTAAGCCATAATGACTTTCATTTAAAACTTCATTTACTTTTTCTGGTTGATAGCGACTTCTACTACTCTCACACCAAGGAAGACTTAATAACCAATCAATATAACTACGAATAATCGTAATCTCAGGAGAAACATCAGAAGAAAGAACATAGCGCTTAAATTCCTCCTCTAATCGAACCCGAACCCGATTCGGCATTTTTTTATCATGAATTCTTTTCCGCAACTGATTTGCCTCAGTATCTTTAATTGAAAATTCCCCAAGTTCTTCTCGCATCATTCGAATTTTTTCTCGAAGTAAATACTCCCTTTGTGAAGATTCAATCTTACTCTTTAATGAAGATTCAATTTCATTTTCTAACTGAATCGTTTCAATCTCTCTTTTCAAATCTTCTAACAATAAATGCACCCGCTGAACAGCCTTCACTTGTCGCAAATATTTTAATTTCTTCACGTAAGAAATAGGCAATTCTGCACAAATAATATCGGTAAGTTTCCCAATATCAAAAACCCCGGATACCTTTCCAATCACACTATTACTCATTAAAGAAGAAGAATCAATATAAGTATTTAAATCCCGAAACAAAATTCTTCGCAAAGCAACAACTTCCAACTCATCAACCTCTTCCACCGGAAAAGACACAACAAAAGAATCCAAATATCCGTAATCATTCTCAAGATAATTCACCACTTGAACTCGTTCAAGACCAACAATCACAACCCGAATATTCCCATTTGATAGCGTCAAACGAGATTTAATTTTACCAACAACCCCTATCGTTGGCAAATCATCCAAGTTAGGATTTTCTTCTAACGGATCATCTAAATTTAACAATAAAACTTGCTGATCATAATGTTGATAAGCCGTCTCCAAAATTAACTTTTCTTTTGAAGTACAAAACTCTAAACGAACCTCACTATAAGGGAATAAAACCGAACTCTTCAATAACAAAACAGGTAAATTTGTTTGAACCATAAGACCTTCCCTCTTTCTGTCTCCTTATTGTACCATAAATCATGAATTTATCAAGTTATACCACCCCAATTTTCCTATTTTTTATCAGGAATTATCACCCAAGTAAACAATCCCCCCACAAATGACAAAAATGTAACCTATTTGGTTACATACATTTTAAAAATTTATGTTAAAATATAGTTAAGGGAAACAATTATTAGCAAAAGAATCTATTTTATAATTAAAATACTTCTTGTTATGGAGTTTACCCAATTCTACTTTTCCATCTAATGAGTTTCCCATCCTTTAACAAAATAAAGGAATATACACTCAACCAATTGACTCCTTCCTAGCGGATCAAGTTGAGTGTATTTTTTTTACCCTTTTTTTCACCTCCTCTTCCACATGATACAAGCAAAGTCTATCTCACTATCCAAACCGCTAAATAAGTATTTTCAACACCAAAATTACATCTTAATAATCGTCCTTAACTTCCCAATCACTTTCTTTTCAATTCGAGAAATATAAGATTGACTAATCCCCAACAAACCCGCAACCTCTTTCTGAGTAAGCTCCTTTTTCCCATTCAACCCATAACGATACTCAATAATCTCCCGATCTCGCCCCTCTAATTTCGCAACCTCCTGATACAACAAATGCTTATCCAACGCATCATACAATCCCCTCGTTACCAAATCCGCCTCAGTTCCTAAAACATCCTCCAAATGAAGTTCATTCCCATCCGCATCAAAACTAAGACTATCCTCAAAACTAACCTCCCCTCTTTTTCGTTTCGTCTTTCGCAAGTACATCAAAATCTCATTATCAATACACCTTGAAGCATAAGTAGCAAGTTTAATATTCTTATCCATTCGATAAGTATTCACTCCCTTAATTAGCCCAATCGTCCCAATCGAAACCAAATCCTCCAAATCAATCTTAGTATTCTCATACTTTTTTGCCAAAAAAACAACCAAACGCAAATTATGTTCAATCAACTTATTCCGCGCCTCTAAATCCCCATCAACCGCCAATCGAACATAATAATCCTCCTCATCCCGCTCCAAAGGAGGAGGTAAAGTATCCGTACTTCCCAAATAAAAAGAAGAATTATACCTTCTAAACAACCTCCTCAATAACGCCAAAATTCTCTTCATCATATCACCCTTTCCAAAACAGCACTTCCCATAATACAGTCAACCCCATCAATCATAATCTTATCCTCACTAATTCCAACCAAAAGATTCTTCTTAAACCCATATCCCTGAATAAAAATCTTCTCAGGAACAACACATTTCAAAAGACCATGATGATTAAGTGATTCATAAGGAACCAATAAAATAGAATGATTAGTATAATCCAATCGCAAAAGTCCTTGATTCAACAAAAGAATCGGTCTCCTCTGATAAGGATCCACCAAATGATTCCCCGTATCCAAAAAAGCCGTTGTCTCGATCACCTCCCCACTTTTCAAATAAATATCAACTTGATAATAATGCTGATAATGTGCCTTAAAATGAAGCCCCTCTTTCACATAAAAATACAAAACCGCAGGACTAACCAACACCATCACAACAACATTCACCGATAAACCATTAAAATAAAATACTAATCCCGCATTTTGATAACGAAATTGCATATCCAAAAGATAAAGAAATCCTCCCAAAATAACAGAAGATGTATATAAATAAAATAAATTTTTCCCAAAGTAACGCAAATCCCGATAACCATAAGCCACCAAAACCATCAAAACAGAAACCACAATCTTAATCAAAAATAATCCCAAACTATCCATTGCAATAAACATCGAAAAAATGGTAATACTCCCAATCACCCCTCCCAAACAAAGCCTCTTTAAATTCGTCTGTCTCCGCAATAATAAAGCCGTAAAAAATAGTAATAAAAAATCAAAGAAAAAATTTAAAAACAATACCAAATCCACATATATCCTCATGCTATCACCAACATCATTATAAAAAAAAGAAACCAAATAATATGTCAAATTATTTCGTTTCTTTATTTTTTTAAGAATTTCTATTATTTTCAAATCCCATTTGCTCTTTTTTCTCCATCATATAAGAAGTAATCACCGTTTCAATCTCAGGAAGCGCATTGGGATCCAAATTAGATAAATATACCCTCTCCTTAATCGTATCAATAATGACACTTCCAAAAATAAGACCTTTCCGAACCGTCAAATCATTAAACATATCAGGAGTAATCGTTACAAAAAAGTACCCCCACAAAACTCGCTTCGTTGCAATCATAATTCGCTTATTGGTTAAAGCAATAACATTCGTATAGAAGAATTCAAAAACATTAGGATTTTTTTGTGCAGCAAAAGCATACAAAATTTCCTCATCAGGATTTAAATGCTTTTCAATAATCTCACAATGCCGCTTCAATCGAAACGCAATAGTAAGTGGATATTTTTTCTTAAATTCACTTACCATCTCATAACATTTTCCCATCTTATCCTCCTACTCTTGTTTTAAATCAAAATATTTATCATATAATTCTTGTAATTTGTCCGCAGTAGTTTCTCCTTCAATATAATCAACAGCATCTCGACCAGCAAGAACAATAGTTGTAGGCGTCCCCCAATTACTACTATTCTTCTTCAAAAAAGTATTAGACTCCTCAAAAGTACTCCACTCATCTTCCGTAAATGTATCCGTATCAACATAATACATTGGTAATTGATTATCACTGGCAAATTGTTTAGCAACCGGTAAAAAATTAGCGCAATGCGAACAACTCTCCCTTGATAAAACAACAACAAACGATTCATTATTATCAATTTTTGTTTGGTAATCACGATAAGATAATAATTGTAATCCAGCATCCCCTGTTAAAGTAAGAGGAAGCTGATAGGACACCTCATCCTTACCACCATTCATAAACAAACAACCGAACAAAATTGCAATAAATAATCCACCAATCAAAAGGAAATCCGACATCTTAACTTTTCTTTTTTTCTCTTCTCGATTTTGCTCCACAACTTCTTCACCAAAGTCTTCTAAATCATCATCCTTTGACAAATTATCCTCTAGAACCTCTTCACTCACTAAAATTTCCTTTTCAACCTCCGCCAAATTTGCTCTTTTGTGACTAGAACTTACCTTATTTGTATTCTCCTCTTTTTTTGGCGTTTTCTTCTTTGCAACACCAGTTTTAGAAGATGACGGTGTTACTTTCTTAGAAGGACTTGTTTTATTTACTTTTTTTTCATTTTCTTCCTTTTTCATCATTACTCTTCCTTTCCTAAAGTTATTTTACTATTTTTTCCCTCAATTTGCAATTCTTTTAACCATTTTTATCATAGTTTAAGAAAATACTTCGAAATCCTTTTTCCTAGTTTAAAGTACAAAAAAACTACCCATCAAGGTAGTAATATATTTCTTCATGGTCGGGAAGACAGGATTTGAACCTGCGACCTCTACGTCCCAAGCGTAGCGCTCTACCAAGCTAAGCTACTTCC
>CAKPAK010000084.1 GCA_934132915.1 uncultured Bacilli bacterium | reverse complement strand
AAAGACTAGACACTTCCTTCAACATATCATTAACATCAGCATCCATTTCCGTCTTTTTAGCATTAAGTTTCTCCACAATATCAAAATAAACATCTGGTTTCAAATAACGAAGCGACAAATCCTCCAACTCACTCTTAATCTTATTAATTCCAAGACGATCCGCAACCGGAGTCAAAATCTCTAGAGTCTCCCTCGCCTTCTTCTTTTGCCTTTCCTCAGGCATAACATATAATGTCCGCATATTATGCAATCGATCTGCTAACTTAATAATAATTACCCGAACATCTTCAGACAAACCAACCAAAATCTTCCGCTGATTTGCCGCCATTTGCTCACCAGCATTAGAAAAATGAAGCCGATTAATCTTCGTCACCCCATCAACCAGTAACGCAACATCTCTTCCAAATAATTTCTCTATCTCTTCCTTTGTACTATCCGAATCTTCTATCGTATCGTGCAACAAAGCCGCCACTAAACAAGACACATCAGCATTAATATCCGTCAAAATCATCGCCACATTCAAAGGATGCGTAATATAATCATCCCCACTAATTCTCTTTTGCCCAAAATGTTTTTTATAAGCATAATCAAAAGCCTGATTGATCAAATCAAGATCCTTCTGATTACTATTATACATCTTAACTTTTTGAATTAAATCTTCTATGGTAATCTCTCTATACTCTTCAAACATAAAAACACATCCTTCTAAAAATTATACTATCATATTAAACTTTATTTTTTTAGGTGTCAATAATACTGAAAAAAATTTTATTTTAAACATCATTTTTTTCATATTGAACATCTCAATCAAAACCTGCTTAAAAGGAATTATTCTAACAGAAAAAAAGAAAGTTAACAATTAACTCCCTTAATTTCTATTTCGCTGATCTCTTTATCATTATCTTCCTTTTTTGGTGGTTTTTTTAATCTTCTAGACTCTAATATCAACCACAACTGATTAGAAATATAAATGGAAGAATAAACGCCTGCAATAAAGCCTACTAACAGAGCAAGATTAAAATTAAATATCTCCCTAGCTCCAAAAAGAAGTAAACAAATAACGGGGAATATCGTTGTTAATGTCGTTAAAACACTTCTTGTAAAGGTTGTCCGAACACTATCATTAACAAGATCAATTAACTCTTCATCATCCAACTGAATCTCATCAACATTTTTCTTCCGTTTTCCTCTTTTCTGTTCTAACCTTTTCGCATAGTTTTCTCTAATCATATCAAAAGTAACAATCGTATCATTAATTGAATAACCAATAATCGTCAAAACAGCTGCAATGAAAATACTAGTAATTTCTAAGCGAAAAATACAGAAAAATAGAATAATCATTAAAACATCATGAAATAAAGCAATCAAAGCAGAAATCGCATAATTAAACTTAAAGCGTAAAGCAACATAAATCAAAATTCCAATTGACGCAAATAATAATGCGTAAACAGCATTCTTCGTCAATTCTTGCTTTACCATTTTACTAACAGTATAAATATCCGTATCGGTATGATATTCCTCTTCAATTTTTTTCGACAATTTTTGAATATGATTCTTATCAATAACCTCATCAATCGTCACAATCACATCATGATTTGTATCTTCTGTCTTTTTAATTGTGTATTTTAAGTCCTGAAGTTCTTTTTTCACTTTCTCTAAAGTCACTTCTTCATTTTTCGTTACGGTAACCGTTGTTCCCCCAGTAAAATCAACCCCTAAATTAACACCACGAACAAACGACAAAATAACACCAATCACAATAACACTAACCGTAAAGCCCAAGAAGTATTTTCGATTGCGAACAAATTCCAAATTTTGAAAAGGAATCCGCACTTCCTTCGCCGGAACCACTTGTTTCTTTTTTACTCCAATAAGTAAATTTAACTTATCATCAAAAAATCTTGTCTTAACAAACAATCCAACAATAACCTTAACCAGAATAACCATCACGAAAACAGTCACAATAATACTAATAATCAGCATCGTTGCAAAACCTTTTACACTAGATTCCCCTAAAATAAATAAAATAACCGCCACAATCATCGTTGTAATATTTGCATCAATAATACTACTAAGAGAAGCCTTATTTCCCTCTTGAAAAGCCTCTTGTAACGGAATACCTATCTTTAACAATTCTCGTACTCGTTCAAAAGAAATAACATTTGCATCAACAGCCATTCCAATGCCAAGCAACATCGCCGCAATACCAGGCAAAGTAAGTACCCCATTAATCAAATAAAAAATGAAAAAAGTAAGCGCCGTATAAAGCAAAATCCCAATCGAAGCCACAAAACCAGCAAAATGATAAACCAACGTAACAATCATCACAACAATACAAATTCCAATAACACCAGCCAATAAAGTTTGATTTAAACTATTTGCACCAAAAGATGCCTCCACTGTCCGTGAAGAAATCTCTTCCAACTTGGTTGGCAAAGCTCCAGAATTAATCAATTCCACTAAATTCTTAGCTTCTTCTAAAGTAAAGTTTCCACTAATAATAACATCACTTGAAAAGCCTTGTGAAACACTAGCCGCACTTAAACAATGCGAATCAGACAAACTTCCACATTTATCCTTTTCACTAGAATAACTATCCTTTTCTTCGTCATAATCTAACCAAATCACAATCAAATTATTACTCATCTTAGAAACTTTACTAGTCACTTCATAAAACTTATCTTTATCCTTAATCGACAAACTAACTGCTGGTTTTCCATTCTGATCACTAGATACTTTCGCATTTCCTCCCAAAACATCAGACGTCATAAGCAAATGATTCGAAGTATCTCTAAATGTTAAAGAAGCGGTTGAAGCAAGAACTTCCCGAGCCTCCTCTTTATTGGTCACCCCAGCTAACTTAACCCGAATTTGATCATCTCCCTCAATTGTAATTTCCGGTTCACTAACACCTAAAATATCAATTCTTTTTAATAAAGACTTATAAGTATTATAAAGCATATCACTATCTAATTTCTCTTGACTAGAAAGCGAACTTACCTTATACAAAACCTCAAACCCACCTTGCAAATCCAAACCATAATGAATTTTATCTAAAAGTGGTTGATACGAAACAATACAAGAAACAATAATACAAATACAAGCAAGTAATCCAAATAAAACCCGCGATAAACTCCCTTTCAACTTAAAAAATAAAAAAATACTAACGATTCCAATAACAGCGAAAATAATATAAATTATTCCTAACATTACACTTCCCCCTTAAAATAAATTTTTCTTAAAACTTTCTTTATAGCGAACAAATTCCAGATTATCTGTATGCATAATATCCTGAACCATATCAGATAAAGTCAAATCAACACTACTCTTCCACTTACTCTCTTTTAAATAATTCCAAATATCACTTTCCGTAACATTAAAATACTTCCCCCTTTTTAATAACTTCAATTTCACATGAATTGCCGGAAGTAATCCCCTATAAAGTTCTTCTTGATTTTTATAATCATACATATTATCACCACAATATAAATTATACACTAGATAACCTTATTTGGAAACCCATTTTCTAAAATTTTCAAGAGTTCCTGTTTTTCCGATGAAGAAATAAAACTATGAAGAATTGCCTCTCGATTCATCTTTTGAAAATCTTCTAACGTAAAGGCAAAAAAAGAAACCAATTTAAGATATTCCCCCGTCAAAGAAATATTCGAAACTGTCGCATTATCCGTATTCACATGAACAAGAATACCACTTTGATAAAGTTTATCAATAGGATGCGAAGCATAATCCAAAATAGCATTCGTTTGCACATTAGAAGTAGGACAAACCTCTAATAAAATATTACGTTTTTGAAGCAAAGACAATACCTTGGAATCAGAAATCGCATGAATTCCATGACCAATTCTTGAAGCCCCCGCAAGAATAGCTTGATAAACCTCATCAGCACCCCCTTGCTCTCCTGCATGAATGGTAAAAGGAATATTTTTCCGCCTAGCCTCCTCAAACAAAAACAAATAATCATCAATCGGATACTTATCTTCAGCCCCCGCTAAATCAAGTGCACAAACACCACGATTTAAGTATTTTTCCGCCAAAAGAAGTGTCTTTAAATTTTCCGCACGACCCATTCCCCTCATCATACACAAAATCAAATTCGTTCGAACCGCAGGATACTCATGAATTCCCGCCAAAACCGCTTCAACAACCTCTTCCATCGTAAGACCATTTTTTGTGTGAAACATTGGCGCAAATCTAATTTCAGCATAAATTACTTTTTCCTCCGCAAGCCGTGAAACCAAATCCTTCGCAATCAAAAATAAATTCTCCCTCGTTTGCATAAGAGAAATAGCAAAATCAAACTTTGTTAAATATTCACTCAAATTTTCACACTTATCCGGAGCAATCATCTTTCTTTCTAACTCTTCTTTAGAATATCCCGATAACCGACTAGCCAAATCAAGCGATATTGAACCGTCCAAATGCAAATGTAATTCTACTTTAGGTAAATTCTTTAATGCTTCTTTCATCTTTTTATCCCTCTTTTCTATCAAAATAAAAACCCCAAAAAGGGGCTTAACATGACAATTTGGTAGCCTGTACGGGGTTTGAACCCGTGAATACGAGCTTGAGAGGCGCGCGTGTTAAACC
>CAKPAK010000083.1 GCA_934132915.1 uncultured Bacilli bacterium | reverse complement strand
CCCATTAATATTATAATTCCTCTATTATTTTTCTTTTCCATTTTTTTACTCCTTCTATTTTAAAAATAACATAAAAAACACTTAATTAATATATTAATTTAAATTTTAATTTTTTTGATATATAACTGTTTGGTCTTCTAAATCTATTAATTGGTTATCAGATAATTTAAATGTCATCGTTTCATCACAAGCATACTTTCCATCAATGCATTCTGAACCATCCTGAGTCTTTGCTTTTAGTGTTAAAATTATTTTGTTATTTTCCAAAACGTATGTTCCTGTATAATATATTACAGGTGTACCATCATAAGTATCAACTGAATTAGAAACATTTATCATATATGATACTTCGTTATTATTAGAGAATGTTATTTCATAAATTCTATATGTTCCTTCAGCTATATTTACAGAGTATTTATACGAACCAAATATTTCATTTTTATTTTTTTCTTCAATAATATCTCTAGTATCATTATCTCCTTTCACTTCATTGCTATCATCATTATTAAATGTTATTGTTCCAGTTGCAAACAATACACACAATACTGCTAGTATTATTATAATTACTCCCATTAGTATTATAATTCCTTTTTTTTCCATTCTTTAGTCACTCCTTTCTATTTTAAGAATAACATAAAATACTAAATTAATCTATTAATTTTCATATTTAGTTATTTTTTGTTAATTGATGTAAAGAAAAAACCAGAGAAATAAATCTCTGATTTTCTTGATTATCATATAATCTTAACGTTTTGAGAACTGAGGTGCACGACGAGCTGCTTTTAATCCTGGTTTCTTTCTTTCTTTTGCACGTGAATCTCTTGTGATGAAACCATTTCTCTTTAAGATTGAACGGTAAGAATCTTCTTTACCAGCGTTGTCTTTATCATACTCTAATAAAGCTCTAGCGATACCTAAACGGATTGCTCCAGTTTGTCCACTGTATCCACCACCACGAACATTTACAATTACATCAAATGTTTCTTTATTATCAGTAACTTCTAATGGTTGCATTAAATCCATTACTAATACTTCATGAGGAAAATATTCATGAACATCTCTTCCATTTACTGTAATATTTCCTTTTCCTGGAATTAATGTTACTCTAGCACTTGAACTTTTTCTTCTTCCTGTTCCGTAAAATTTTCTTTCCTTATTTGCCATTCTTTGTTCCTCCTAATGTGATTAATTTAGGTTGTTGTGCAGTATGTGGATGTTCACTTCCTGCATATACATGTAATTTCTTATACATTTGTCTTCCAAGTCTTCCTTTTGGAAGCATTCCTTTGATTGCTCTTTCCATCATTTCTTCTGGATAGTTTGCTTTCATTTCTTTAGCTGGTCTTTCTCTTAATCCTCCAACGTATCTAGAGTGATCATAATATTTTTTGTCTTCTAATTTGTTACCAGTTAATAATACTTCACTAGCATTAATAATGATAATATTGTCTCCACAGTCAACGTGTGGTGTGTAAGTTGCTTTGTGTTTTCCTCTTAACATTGTAGCAGCTTTTGAAGCAACGCGTCCAAGTGGCATATCTTTAGCGTCAATTACATACCAGTTGCGAACAACGTTTTCTTTTGTTTGCATAAAAGTTGTTTTCATTTTTTCTTCTCCTTTATATTTTTTCGTTTACTTTAATTAAGGTTGTGTTCCCAATACAACATTAATCAAAATAGAAAATGTACCGATTATGATTATAGGCGAAAATCATTTTTTTGTCAATAATTTAGAAACATTTTTAGAAAAAATTAACTATTGGTGATTAGAGAGTGTATTATCTTTGTGTTCTATTTTTGTCCAAGTTACATTTTTGGTTGTGAAGGCTTTGAAGGCACATGGTAAGTAAGAGAGTAAATAGATGGGATTAAAGAGAATGGCTTTGATTTGGCTTGCTTTAGTAAGAGAGAGTTTATGATTTTCTTTCTTTATTATATAGATAGTTATGACTAGGAGAATAAGATAGACACCTATTAGTGTTAAAATTAGGGGGAGAATACTTATTTTTTTTGAAAGATAGTTTAATATTTGGTTTACTAAGAAAAGGGTAAATCCTATTAATAGAGAAATAATGGGATAGATTCCTACTATCTCTAAGAGGATGGAAGGTTTATTTTTAGGGTTATCTTTTAATTTTTGAATAAGAAGGGGTAAGTATTTTTTGCGTGCCTCAAAATAACCTTTTATCCATCTTGTCCTTTGGATTTTTGTTACTTTGTATGTTGTTGGTTGTTCATCAAAAAGAAGGGCTTTATCGTTATAGTGCATACTAAGGTGATGGAGGGAGGCATAGAGGGTTAATTCATAGTCTTCTGTTAAAGTATGGAAAGGATAACCTTGCCACTTATCGATAAGTGATCCTGTGACATAGAAACCTGTCCCACTTAAAGTTAGGGCATTATTTTTCTTTTGGCGTCTTTGGTTAGAGAGTGTATTAATCATAGAAAAAGTTAAAGCAGAACAACTTGCGATTACATTGGCATTTCCATTTTTACAATTTCTGTAGCAAAGGCCGATGTCGTATCCTTCAAGATAAGTCTTGGTCATTTGTTCAAAATAGCTATTATCTAGAACATTATCTGCATCAAAGATAAAATAAGCATCATACTTTTTAGGGAGAATTTGTTGAATGGCTTCATCTAGGGCATAGCCTTTTCTTTGATGAGAGAGATTGGTTCGAAAGAGGATGTTGGCTTGATATTTCTTAACAATACTTACTGTTTTGTCTTTTTTCTCTTCAACAATGACATAGACATTAGAAAAAGGAATGGGCATGGTTTGATTTTTTAGGCTGATGAGTAAATTTTCAATAACGCGTGATTCATCTCTTGCGGGAATTAGGATGCAAAAGTTAGGTGGAGAAGATTTTTTGGCTAGTTTGGGGAACTGGTCTTTTGTATGCATGCTTAAAAATAGATATAAAAAGATTCCTAGCAAAATAAAAATTAGAGAATTTATATTTAGAATTAATGTTAACATACTTAATCACGCCTTTTTTTATAATTCATATTGGGATAAGCTTTTTTTAATACTTCATCTGGATATATTTTATCACAAATGGCGCCGATTTTAGTCATTGGTGGGTATCCTTTTCGGCGATGATTTTGGCGGATTAGCGCGGTCCAAGAGATAAGGGCGTCTAAAGTGATTAGAATAAGAAGAATACTTATCAAGATATTGCCAAATAAAGCAGGAATTTTTTCAATAAGAGAAGAAAGGTAAGGATAGGCTATTTTGATTAGGATTAAAGAAAGTAAACCCCAAACGCACATAATGGGTATTGTTGTTCTACCATTAATATTTAGAAATTTTTGGCTATAATTCCAAGAAGAGGTACCTAGAAAGAATTCTTGTAAAAAACTTACTAAGTATTCAAAGATTCCGCCTATTAGGCTACCGAAGATAAAAATTTGGTACCACTTTTTTAGTTTAGATAAAAGAAGAATAAAAAGAACAGCACCAAAGCCATATACCATATTCAACTGTCCATAGATTACTGCCGTTCTTGAGGGAATATGAATTTCTTTTGTATGTTGGTAGTGACGAATAACATATTGAACTTGCTCAAATAAAGAACCAAAGATAGAAAAAATTAAAAAGATAAGAAATAATTTTTTCCAAGATAGAGTTTTAAAAATAGAAATTTTTTTATTTGACATAATCCCCCTACTTTACTTGTTTTCTATTATATTCTATTAAGAAAAATATTTTTAAGTATTTTCCTTAATAAAATACATTTAAAAAAATTTGTTCATTAGTAGTTTAACATCATTTTGATTTTACGTAAATTGACAAAATTTGCAAAATGTCCATTATGTCAACAAGGAGAAATTTTTGAGGTAAAAAAAAGACTTTAATCCTTTTAATTTGCTTCTTGAAGGACTAAAGTACTGATTTCTAACTTTTCTTCTTTGATTTTTTTGTCAATAATTTGGTTTTCTAGTTTGCTTTCAATAATTTTAGCAATCTTTCTGGCACCATACTCTTGATATTTTGATTCTTTGATAATTTCTGTTGTAATGGTGTTTGAAAGTTTTAAAGTTGGATATTTTTCTTCTAATTTTTTTAATTGTCTTTTAATGATATTTGTGATATCTTTTTCGGTTAGTGCGTTAAAAGGAATGACGCTATCGATTCGGTTTAAAAGTGGAAGAGGAAGTTTTTGTTTTAGGCTGCTTTCTAGACTTGGGGTTTGTTCTTTAGAAAAACCTACTTTACTTTCTTCGAATCCTAAATTAGAAGTCATGATAATGATATTATTTTTAAGGTTAACTTTATTATTTTTAGCATCAGTAAGTTCTCCTTCATCTAGAATCTGATAAAGAAGATTTAAAACACTTGGGCTTGCTTTATCTACTTCATCCAATAGAATTACCGCGGTTGGTTTTTCTTTGATTTTGGTAAGGACCGTATTGTTGTCGTCATAGCCAACATATCCTGGAGAGGAACCAATAATTTTGGTAATTGAAGCTTCCGTTGCATATTCACTCATGTCTAGGCGAATGAGATTTTTCTTGCCATTTAAAAATTTTGCATAAGCCGTGGCTAGGTTCGTTTTCCCGACACCGGTTGGACCGACAAAAAGATAGGACTTGACGTGAGGGGTATTATACCCTAGTTTTGTCTTTTTGGTTGCTTTAATTAATTCGGCAATGGCTTTATCTTGACCAATGATATTTTCTTTTAATTCTTTTTCTAATTTTTCAATGGTATCAATTTTTTCTTTTAAAATTTCGTAAACGGGAATCTCTGTTTTTTCATGAATGACTCTCGCGATATCTTCCAAAGTTACAGTTTTATCTGTTTTTTTATTTTCTAATTCTAAACTATTAATTTTAGAGGCTAACGCGGATTCTTTTTTTAGAGATACATAGGCT
>CAKPAK010000082.1 GCA_934132915.1 uncultured Bacilli bacterium | reverse complement strand
CAATAAAAGATGCTAGAGAAAACATTAAAAAAAATCACCTAGACAATATTAAGGTGATTGAGGGGGATGTTGGAAGTTTATTAGAAGTAGAAAATACTTATGACGCGATTATCGTTGATCCACCTAGAAGCGGGCTAGATAAAAAGACAAAATCCGGACTTTTAAAAATAAAAAGCAAAACAATCATTTATGTATCATGTAATCCCATAACCCTAGCAAGAGATGTTCATGACTTAAAAGAATTTTATCGCTTAGAAGAAATAAAACTTTTCGATTTGTTCCCGAGCACCTATCACGTAGAATCCATTGTTTTGTTAATTTTAAAATAAAAAATTTATTTTGTAAAATAGATGAAATATTTTATCTTTAGAAAACAGCAAATAATAAAAAAATAAGAAATATAGCTATTGTAAATGTATTTAAATTTATAATAATGACAAGTAAAGAAGGATAAAAAAATGAATGGAAATAAAATTATTGTGCATACTTTGATTAAAAGTAATGAAAAATATTTAGTAACGAAACGCTCAAGGCAAGAAACAACATATCCTGAATATTGGGATATACCTGGTGGTTTAGCAGATTATGGAGAATTACCTAAAGAGGCAGTAATTAGAGAAACTAGGGAAGAGGTAGGATTAAATATTATCCCAACAAAAATTATTCATGAAGATAGCAACTATGATAAAGAGAAAGACTTAGTTTTTATCAGATTAGTATATCTTTGTAAATTAAATGATGATATTAAGAATATAAAATTACAAGTTGAAGAACATACAGAATATCGCTTAATTAATTCATTAAAAGATTTGGAAAGAGAAAAAATATCACCATTCTTACTTGAATTATTTAATTATGATTTAGAAATTAACTAAAGAAATTAGGGTAAGATTTGAAATAGAAATATCATCTATTATTTTAAAGGTTTCTATCAAAAGCATCTATTATTTGAAACCAATCTAGGCATGTTGAGTCTATAGCCTTGTTGAGTATTCATAATTCATGATAAAAAAGAAACTTGCCCATTATTTACAAATGATAAGTAAACATGATATAATCACCTAAAGATTGGTTGGTGAAAAGAAGTGAATTTAAAAAAATTAAAATTAGAATTGAAAGAACAAAAAAAATCAAAATTTAAAGGAAATATCTATCATTTTTCTCAAGTTAATTTCGCTTATAATTCTAATAAAATTGAAGGTGGAAAATTATCAGAAGATGAAACAGAAGCAATTTTTGAAACCAATTCATTTATCCCAAAAGATAAATCATCAATTAAAATTGATGATTTAATAGAAATGAAGAATCATTTTCGACTATTTGATTACATAATTGATAATATTGATAATCAATTAACTAAAGAAATGATAATTGAAATGAATAAAATATTAAAAAGAAACACAACAGATGAAGAAAATCCTAGATATAATGTAGGTGGTTTTAAAGTAATTCCCAATAGAATTGGATTAGTAAATGTAATTCATACTTCTAAACCAGAGGATGTTGAAAATGATATAGAAGAATTATTAAGATGGTATAATAAACTTACAAATATAACCATAGAAGATATTATTGAATTTCATGTTAGATTTGAAAGAATTCATCCTTTCGGAGATGGCAATGGACGTGTCGGTAGAATGTTGATGTTTAAAGAATGTTTAAAAAATAATATTTGTCCATTTATTGTGTTGGATTCAGATAAACCTTATTATATGAGAGGGTTAAGAGAATATACGACTGATAAAGCATTTTTAATTGACACAATCAAAAATGAGCAGGATATATATAGTCAAGTATGTAATGAATTGCTAGATTTTGACTTAAGAAAATCTAAAAATATTGATTTAGATAGACAATAGAGTTTTCAACTTAGAAAACTTCTTTTTAATAAGTTATTTCTCTCTTTATTATAGAATCTAAAAAATTTACTTTGATATTAATGAGATTATTTTTTACTTATAGTATAATTAAGTTGAGCAAGTAATCAATATAAAAATTGTTCTTAAATAAAAATAAGTGGAAGAATAAATGAATAAATATTTACATTCAAAACAATATAGTAAAAATTCTCTTGTTTAATTGAAAATAAAATAGTATAATTTTTATAGGAAAAGAATAGAAAGCAGTAGGTAGTATGAATAAGGATAAAGAAGATAATCATTCCTTTGATAAAATAACGATGTTAGGTGTGTTTGCCTTAGTCATTGTAATAACTGGGGTATTTGGCTTTTTATACGAATACATCTTTTATTTTTTTAATGGAGGAATGAAGGGATTTTATTGGCGTGGTGGAAATTTCTTGCCTTGGATTAATATTTATGCAACAGGCTCAGTGATGATTTATTTTCTAACTTATCGCCATCGAAATAATCCTTTTCTTGTTTTTATCATTAGTTTTATTTCTTGTGGAATATTAGAGTATATCTCAGGACTAGGAATGTATATTATTGGTAATGGACTAAGATGTTGGAATTATAATCAAGAAATTTTAAATTTTGGAAATATTAATGGTTTTGTCTGCCTAAGAAGTGTAAGTTTTTTTGCACTGTCCAGTCTATTATTAATCTATGGAATTTTTCCACTGTGCTTCCATCTTGCTAAAAAAATGGACAAAAAAGCATTCTTAACCATCAGCTTTACCTTGTGTTCCATTATTTTGTTTGATGAATTTTATAATCTTTTATTTGCAAGAATCCTATCTCTTCCAAGGGCAACTGCCATTTATAAAAAATTAGGTGTTCATTTTGTTACATTTAAATAAAATACTGAAAAATATTTTCTTCTATATAAGTATTTTACTAAAAAAAATCCATAATACTAAAGAAAGGTGGGACGAAGTTTGAAAAAAATTTTAAATGTTTGTTTATGTATTTTATTATCTATTTCTATTATAGGAACAATATTTTATACCTCATTATCAAATTCTATAACCGAAAAACAAATTAAGAAAAATATAAAAAATAATTTATTAACTGGATTTATTTATGATGAAAATGGCAATAAAACAGAAATATTTAATACCATTTTAAGATTAACACCATTAGATGAAGCAACCGTAATTAAACTAATGGAAAATGAAACCGCCAATAATATTTTAACTGATATTGTCAATAGTATTTATGATTATAATTTAACAGGGGATAAAACTTACCAATATACATCTGATCAAATCATTCGTATAGTCGAGGACAATATGGATAAAGTCTTAAATGAAATTGATTATAAAATTACCGAAAAAGAAAGAGAAGAGACCTTAGATTATGTAAAAACACACACAGATTATATTATTGATACCATTTATAAAACTGATATAGGAGGGTATACAAAATGATCAATTTTAGAGAAATTTTAAATCCTAGTTACAACTTTGTTGGCCTATTACTAATCTCTTTATTACTAATGGTCATTTTATTAGTCAATAAAAATATAAAATATGCTAGTAAATTAATTGGAAATACTTTTGTCGTATCTGGAATAATTACTTTAGGAATTGATCTACTGTTATCGTTCGTTCTAAATTTAATTTTAACTTCTTATTATAAAGTAATCGTTGAAGTTATAACCACTAATTTATTAAAAGAATGCTTTTATTACTCTCTAATCAGCATTATTTTAGGAATTCTCTTGAAAAGTATTTTAAAATTTACTTCTCCGAAAAAGGATAAATAAAGAAAGAAGGAATAATATGTATTGTACCTCATGTGGAAGGGAAAGAAAAAATAATGAAAACTATTGTACTTCGTGTGGACACAAATTTGAAGAAAGAAAAGAAGAATTTCAAAGTAGGGAAACAGGCCCAAAAATTACTAATTATCAAAGTGAAGCACCCATCATTTTAACAGGAGTTTTATCACTAGTGTTTTGGTTTTTCCCTTTTTTTTCCATTACCTTAGCAATCGCTAGCATTTGTTTAGGAATTACTTATTTTCATAAAAACCATAAATTTAGTATTGGTTCTATTTTAGGAATAGTGACAATTATCGTTACCATTTTCCTTTTTTTAGCGACCCTTTTTGTTGTTCCTTTATATAACACCATCACCAATGAAATAGAGTTTCCCGAAATAGAAGAAAGAGAAGATAGTGCCTCCGAACAGGTTAACCTTACCGATTATAGTTGGCAGGGAAGTGATAAGAGTATTTTAACTTTTGAAAATAATTCGCGGTTTGTTTGGCAAAAATCTAATCAAAATACTTTAGAAGGAAAATACCAAATTTATAATGGAATGGATGTGATTAACTATATTACCACTCATTTAGAGGAATTTGGTTTAACTTCTGAAGAAGGAAGCGAATATTTTAAAGAGAAAAGTAGTCGTTTAGAAAATCATTATTTGCTTATTTTATCAACTTCTAGCGAAACAACTTATTTATATGGTATTTTATCGGAAGAAAAGAATTTATCTCTAAAAGATATTAAGAGTAAAGAGGAATTTAATTTTACAATAAAAGAAAAACTAGGAAGTGTTGATGTTTAGAAAACACGTTAAAATAAGTAGTTTTCAAGAAAAATAAGCAAAATCGATAAAAAAATGAATTTTTTCTAAAAAAGTGGTTGTCAAACCAAGAAAAGTGTTATATAATGAACTAGACATCAGCAAAAGATGTTTATTAAGTTCGATGCCTGAGTGGCGAAATAGGTAGACGCACAGGACTTAAAATCCTGCGAGATTCAAACCTCGTGTCGGTTCAAGTCCGACCTTAGGCACCATCTATTTGGAGGAATACCCAAGTCCGGTTGAAGGGACTGGTCTTGAAAACCAGCAGGTCGTGAAAGCGGCGCTAGGGTTCGAATCCCTATTCCTCCGCCACTTATTTTTATCTATCGCGGGATGGAGCAGTTCGGTAGCTCGTCGGGCTCATAACCCGAAGGTCGTTGGTTCAAATCCAGCTCCCGCAACCATGGTTCGTTAGTCTAGAGGCCTATGACGTCTGCCTGTCACGCAGAAGATCACGGGTTCAAATC
>CAKPAK010000081.1 GCA_934132915.1 uncultured Bacilli bacterium | reverse complement strand
TTTTATACTTTAGTGTGAGAAATATAAAAGGCTGTGACAAAGCCGATTTGAAAAATCGACTTTGTCAACAGCCTGAAATAACATAGATAAATTGGTTATCTATATTATTTAAATCGTTATTTTTTCTTTCTTTTTTTCGTAAGAGGCTGTTCTTCTTGATATACTTCCTTCATTAGTTCTTTTAGCATTTCTCTAATTTCTTGATCACGTAAAGACCATTGAAGTAAAGCTTTAAATTCTTTTAATTTTTTCTTTTCATCTATAACAACGGATGGTTTCTTAGAAAATAGTTCTTCTACTAAATTGTTGTTCATCCAAGAAAATAGAGAACTTTCTTCAAGTGTAACTTCTTTATGATTTTTATCATTATGATATGGTCTACATGCAAAGAAGATTTTTTCCGCTAAAAGTGTTTCATCATCTAAAATGATCCATCTTAACGGTTTTACTTCTATCCATGAAATATAGCATGCTCCAGTTGCTTCCTTATCATAACTTGTATTTTCAAGAATTCCATCTGGATAGTAAAGTTTGAGGAAAGATTCATTGAGTCCTGGAAGTTCTAGTCGCACAAATTTTCTATTTTTGTATTCGAATTCGATTAATTTTTCTTCTTTTCCATTGTGAAGTAGGGATAAATAAGAATATTTTTTGACATTTCGGTTCAAATTATGAAATTCTTGATATTCTTGATATTCTTGATAGGCACTTTCTAATTTTTGCTGTAAATCATAAGGAATGTTATCTTGTGGTTGGGTGCCTAAATCAATCGAAATTCCATCTGGATTAATGTTTGCATTTTTTAGAAAATCAACATTTTTAAATTTGATAATTGGCCGTGTTCCAATAAAATTAGAATCAAAATCGTAAGCAGGAAATTCGTCATGTTTTTCGTCATAACTTACAATATATCTGCCTTCTGTGCCCCCATAACTTTCATAAGGAGTACTAGTCCAATATGTTCCATATGATGGGTTATCCCACCAATTACACTTGAAATTATAATTAAAAGCAGAAAAAAGAGTAAATTCTGCAAACATCCTATTTTTTGTTCTCTTATTTTTTTTCAAATTTCTAGCCATATCAGTACTTAAGATAGAAAAATCAAATTGATTTTTATCCAGTTGCAAAAATAAGTTATTATTTTGCTCAACAAGTGAAAGGTGAACATGATTTTCAGATTCGATTGCTTTTAAGGTACTAGCATGTTTTTTATCAAAAGATTGTTTCTCTTCCTCTATTGGCTCTTCAACATTCACAGTTGAAAAATCTTCAGTATTTTCTTCTTCAATAGCAGTGGTATTTAAGTAATTATTATCAACGTATTCTTGTACTTCTACAGTTTCCTCTTGACTGTCTTCTTCAATTTCGGAAGAATTTAGAAAACTGTCGTCTTCATAATCTAGAGTATTATTTTGTCCTAAATTAGTTGTATTTTGCTCAATAGTGGAAGAGTTATTATTTTCAAATTCTATCTTTTCTTTTGAATTGTCAATACAATTTTTATCAAAAGAGCGATTTTCTTCTTCAATAACAACAGTATCTAGATGTGTATTTTCTATTTCTTTGGCACTTGAACTACTCTCTGGTAATTTTTCGGCTTCCTCTTTTTGTAGTGATTGCGTTTTTTTAGCATTATTAACAACCTTTTTTCTTTCTTGATTATTGTTATTTGAATTTGAAAAATAAGTTATGTCTTTCTTTTTTTCTTTATTTCTCTCTTTTGATTTGTTTTTTTGCTTTTCTCGTATTTTTCTTTCTTTAATTTGATTTAAAAATTTTATTTTTATATCATTTCCGTAAGATTGTAATAAGTCTTCAAGAAAAAAATTCGTGATAAATTCTTCTTTGCTAGTACTTTGATTTATTAAAGAAAAAAGTGTAAAGTTATCTTTTTCTAAAGATAGTAAATTTCTTCTTAAATTAATTGTCCAATTAACTTCCCTTACTTCTACCCAAAAAATATTTTTTTGGTCATCTTCTATTCTTATGAATAATCTATTCTTATATTCATACTCTTTATAGGTTAGAATGATGTATTGATTTACAGGAAACGTATAAGTATTTCCTGTTTCATTCATTGCTTTAGATAAGAATTTTTCTTCTAGTGTTTTTTTGAAATTGGAATTTATTATCGTTTTTGGGTAACGTCCAAAAGTCAATTTTAAAGTATTTTTCGTCTCTCCCGTGATTCTTCCATATGTAATTACAAGATCAATTAGAAAATTGATTAAATTATCTGAATCGTTTGTTTGTATTTCTTTATTATTATCCATCATTATTTCCCCCTTCATCATTTTTATATTTATCGTTTCAATGCTTTTGACAATGGCTTATTTTTTGCTGGTTTTTGGTTTAATATTTTTTCAAGAGTGTCGATTTCTATTAATTCCATTACTTGATTTAATAAGAGGTAAAATTCTTTTTCTCTTTCTTTTAAATTTTCTCTGTTTTTTATGTGGTTCATATTCTTCCTCCTTTTTGGTTTATCTATTATAGCTTAATGTTTATAATTTTTCAACTTCCTTTAAGATGTTTTTTAATATGACTTTAGATGACGCAACTGGAGAAATATTATCTGGCTGGTTTACTCCTACCGAAACTCAATAAGGTAGAAGGGCACAGAAAAGATCCAATCAAAAGGGAACAAAAAAGAATTCAAGATCAAAAAATGAATTTATGCTTTTGTTTACAGTTAACATGAACATAACCCTACCAAGACTTTAGATAAATCCATTCATTGAGGATATTATACAACTTTATTAAGCAAAAATACTGATTAAAAACTTGCACCACATTCCAAAATTGCTAAAAAAATAATACAAATGAATTATCATTTGCATTACAAACAAACATTTACTTCTTCTTCACTAATTTAAAAGTAGATTGATCTTCTAAATAACCCTCCCGAATAAGCTCTTTTAATATAGATTTTTTCTCTTGATCTTGCATAGATTGTTGAAGTAACACTTTAAATCTCTTTAACTCCTCAATCTGATCGTGAGAATTCTTACTTTTCTCTCCCGAATGATTATCAGCCATCGGCTTCTTTAGAGCTTCATGATTTTTATCTTGCTCTAAATTTTTCTCTTCAATGACTTGTCCTCCCTCTTCTTGCTTAGAAAGAACAGAAACACTTTCAATTGGAACTTCTACATTCAACAATTCCTTTCGTGGAAGAGAATCATCTTGAGACTTCATTTTTTTCTCTTCATCCATTTTCGAATTTGGCCGTTTTTTTCCTCGTGAAGGCTGGCTTTTAATACCTTTTCGAAAAAAACTCCTTTGCACATCATCAAATCCAAATTGACTAAATTCAGAAAGAAAAGAAGAGTCCAAGAATTTTTTTATTGACGAACTTTTAAAATTACAACAATGAGGCCTATTTGAAAAATTTAAACCAGCACAAACGATATTTTTACTAAGAAGCATTTTTTCTTTTCTTAAAATCCACCATTGCACACTTTGTACTCTAATCCAAACAAAATCCCCATTCCGATAAGTCTCTCCATCGGAAAGAACAACTTCACTGCAACCAGGAAAAAGACGTACCTTAACATGAATATAACTAAAAATTCCATCTTGATAAACAGGATAAGTTTCACCAGCAAAAGTATAATTACTTTCTAAGCGTAACACCTCTCCCTCTTGATATTTCTCTTCAAAAAAATCTTGATCAACCTCAGCCTGGTTAGGATAATATCCCAAACAACAGTACTTTTGATCGCCTTTATCAAGAAATTTACTTTTTAAAAAATCATCCCACTCTTCCCCAAACTGAATAGCCAGTCGGCATCCACAAGAAGAAAAATCAAATCCAGCACGATCACTTTCTCCTGCCTCATTAACAATACACACCTGATTATCCTGAATCGTCCTCGTCCAATAATGTCCTGTCCGCTCCTCCAAATCCTTATATACAGAACCACAATCTGAACTAGCCAAATATGTCGAAGAAACATACCCACCAGTTACAATAGCAAAATCTGTTATCGCCGCTTTTGATCCTATCTCTTTAAATCCTTCTAACTTATTTTTTCCATACACTTGATTCTGTGTCAAAAAAGTAATTTCAGCCATAATATTTCCTCCTTAAATTCTAAAAGTACTTATAACATACCATTTTCTAATGGTCAAGTTGCTTCAAAACATCCTTCAATTGAAGAGCAACCTCTCGAGGAACAATCTCCGCCAAAGACTCTACACTAGCACTCTCAATTTGGGATATCGTTCGGTACTTTTTCAGTAATTTACTTTTTCTAACCTCCCCAATTCCATCAATACTATCCAAAATACTAACCAGTGAACCACGACTTCTAATTTGTCGATGATAATGAATCGTAAAGCGATGAACCTCATCTTGCATTTTCGTCAAAAGTAAAAAAAGACTACTCTTGCGATCAATCGAAATTTCTTGAATCGGATCCCCACCAATTAATTCGGCAGTATGATGTTGATCATTCTTTTTAAGACCCGCCGTAGGAATATCCAAATTAAGCGACACCAACACTTCTCGAGCAACATGAAGTTGCCCCAAACCACCATCGACAAGAATTAAATCAGGCCTTGGTAAATGATCTTTCAAAACACGAAAATATCGCCGATAAATCACTTCACGCATTGTCCCATAATCATCATTCACATCTTGCGTAATCTTAAATTTTCGATACTCATTTTTAGCCGGCTTTCCATCAATAAAAACAACCATCCCAGAAACATTAAAATTACCAAACAAATTGGAATTATCAAATAACTCTATTCGACTTAATCTATCTATTCCCAACAGTCTCGCTAATTCTTGCATAGCCCCTAACGTTTTTTCTTCATCACGCTCCACTAAAGTTAATTGTTCATGTAAATAATTTTTTGCATTATCAATAGCCAAATCTAACATCTGTTTCTTTTTTCCCTTTTGAGGCGTAACAAACTTAACCGGAAAAGCACCTTGTAAAGTTTCCTTATCCACAATATCAGGAACTAGAAC
>CAKPAK010000080.1 GCA_934132915.1 uncultured Bacilli bacterium | reverse complement strand
GAACACAGAAGTTAAGCACTTTAACGCCGACGATAGCAGAATATGCAAAAATAGGAAATCGCCAATATTTTTTTATGCCCAAAAGTAGAGAATATCTATAATTGGGCTTTTTTATCAATTTTTAATGAAAAAATTACCATTATTTTCAAATAAAACATCCAAAAAATGAATTTTGAAGTTAAATTTATGATACAACAAAAGAAAATATAAAAGATTGGCGTTAAAAATGAAAAAAGTTGAAGCAATGCAAATAGCACCTGAAAGATCAAAATTATTATGTGAATATATTATTCAAATACTTTCTGATAAGGAGAAGATAACTGGAGAAATAAGAATAGATTCTGCTAAGATAAATAATGAAAGAATGTTAACTTTTGATATTTTTATACCAAATAACGGTTATGAGAAACATTTTAATACAGGGATTACTACCCAACAAGTGGATGTATTAACAGAGCAAATATTCAATGGCTTAACTGATAATTTTCTAGAATCAGAAACCATTGGATGCACAAGGTATTATGTCATTAGAGGTGGATATGGAATGGATGTGAATGGAGTGGATGTGATGAATATTATAGGGAGTCGAATTCATATCAATTTTGTTTTTAGTATATCGTTAAAAAATGTCTTTCATTAGTCCAATGTATCTATCTTTATGAATTAAAAATTTTCTATTATCAGCCTGGAATGATGAGATTATTTATCTTTTTTTCAAGACAGGAATGAATAAAAGGAAAAGAAATTATAAGTATTAAATCTGTCAAATTGACAATATTACTTGACAAAGTACTTCTAATTTAGTATATAATGTAACAGGAAGGAAAGGGATTCAATTTGAGTAAAAAATTAGTAATTGTGGAATCACCTAGCAAAAGTAAAACGATTGAAAAATATTTAGGTAGTGATTATAAAGTTGTATCTTCGCTTGGACATATAAGAGATTTGTCTACTTCGGGTAAATTTGGATTTGGTGTTGATTTGGAGAATCATTTTAAACCGGATTATAAGATTATAAAGGGAAAAAAGAAATTAGTAACTGAGTTAAAAAAACAAGTTAAAGATGCAGATTTTGTTTATTTAGCTACTGACCCTGATCGGGAAGGAGAAGCTATTTCTTGGCATTTATATGATACTTTAGGATTAAAAAAGGATGATTACGAGCGGATTGTTTTTAATGAAATTACGAAAAATGTTATTTTAGATTCTTTTCATCATGCGCGAAAAATTGATGATAATTTGGTGAAGTCTCAAGAGACGAGAAGAATATTGGATCGGATTATTGGTTTTCGGTTGAGTAAACTTATGCAATCAAAAACTGAGGGAAAATCAGCTGGACGTGTGCAAAGTGTTGCTTTAAAGTTAATTGTTGATAGAGAGCGAGAAATTAGTGCTTTTAATGTAGAAAAATATTATGAAATTGATGCTTATTTTGACTCGTTTGATGCGAAATTAGAAAGTTATCAGAATCAAAAGATAGAAATTAGCAATGTAGAAGATGCTAATCGAATATTAGCTTGTTTAGATAAAGAGTTTGTGATTGAATCGGTTGAAAAGAAGCAAAAGGATAAGAAGAGTAAATTTCCGTTTACGACTTCAACGCTTCAACAAGAAGCCTCAAACAAATTGAATTTTACTTCAAAAAAGACAATGTCTATTGCTCAAAAGTTATATGAGGGAATTACTTTAAAGGATGAAACGGTTGGTCTTATTACTTATATGAGAACTGATTCGGTTCGAATGAGTGATGAATTTGTTAAAAATACTTATGGGTATATCAAAAATACTTATGGGGCAGATTATGTTGGGTATGTAAAGACTTCTAAAAAGGTAGATAATGTTCAAGATGCTCATGAAGCGATTCGTCCAACTAGTATTTTTCGGAGGCCAGAAGATATTAAGGCATATTTATCTAATGATGAGTATAAGTTGTATCATTTAATTTATTATCGAGCTTTGGCTTCTTTGATGAAAGATGCCCGTTTAGAAGCAACTAGTGTGACTTTATTTAATCAAGATTATCGATTTAAGACAAGTGGTCAGCTTTTAGTTTTTGATGGTTATTTGAAAGTTTATTCGAAATATGAGGATTCTACAGATAAATTATTGCCACAGCTAATAGTGAATAATCGAATTTTATCTCGGGATATTCAAATTTCGGAGCATGAGACTAAGCCACCAGCACGATATACGGAAAGTCGGTTAATTAAGGAAATGGAAGAGTTAGGAATTGGCAGACCTTCTACTTATGCAAAAACTATTGATACTTTAAAGGAAAGAGTTTATGTTAATGTTATAGATAAGAAATTTGTTCCTACGGAAGTGGGGATTGAAATTACTGATAAATTACAGGAGTTTTTTAAAGATATTATTAATGTAAAATATACAAAAGAAATGGAAGATGATTTGGATAAGATAGCTGAGGGAGACTTAACTTGGTATAAATTATTAGATAGATTCTATAATGATTTTGAGCCAAAAGTAGAAGTAGCTTTTAAAGAAATGGAGAAAAAAGCGCCAACAGAAACAGGAGAAATGTGTCCACATTGTGGGAATCCATTAGTAATTAAGCAGAGTAAATACGGAAAATTTGTTGCTTGTTCAAATTATCCAGACTGCAAGTATATTCAAAATAATGAAGAAAAGCGAGAAGTTAAGGAAATTATGAAATGTACTTGTGGAGAAGGAATGATTGTTGAAAAAATTACTAGAAAAGGGAAAGTTTTTTATGGATGTAATCGTTATCCAAAATGTAAAGTTGCTTTCTGGGATAAACCAACTGGGGAGTTATGTCCAAAGTGTAATCAATTGTTAGTTATGGGAAAAGATGGCGTTAGATGTTCTAGTTGTGATTATGTGAAATAAAAAATGTTGGGAAGACTGACATTTTTTTTGTGGACTTTCTTTTTGAATTTAAAGAAATTTTAATTTATTTCTTTGATTTGTTCTAAGATCAGTATTTTTTTTGTATAAATTAATAGAGGTGTATGATGTTTTTAAATTTAATTGGTATGCTATTTTCAAATACTTTTCTTATGGGGTCTTATTCAAATGAGGTTTTTCCTGAACCACTTAGTAATGAAGAGGAAGCGTTTTGTATTAAGAGAATGAAAGAGGGAGATCGTGCGGCACGGAATAAGTTAATTGAACATAATTTACGTTTGGTTGCTCATATTGTTAAAAAATTTGATATGGGTGGGAATGATGTGGATGATTTGATTGGAATAGGTACCGTTGGTTTGATTAAAGGAATAGATACATATTCTTTAGATAAAAAGGTGAAATTAACGACTTATGCAGCAAAATGTGCGGAAAATGAAATTTTGATGTATTTTCGAAGTAATAAAAAAAATGCAAAGAATATTAGTATTTATGATGGGATTAGTTATGATAAAGAAGGAAATGAGATTACCATTTTGGATGTTTTAAGAACGAAGGATCCAGATTATTTGGAAGATATTTATTTAAAAGATAATATTTTGTTGTTGAAGAAATATTTGAATATTCTTTCGAGACGTGAAAGAAAAATTATTGATTTGCGTTATGGATTAAAGGGGGAACAGGAGAAGACGCAGAAAGAAATTGCTCGTCAATTGGGAATTAGTCGAAGTTATGTATCTCGAATTGAGAAAAGGGCTATTACAAAGATTTTGCGAGAATTTATTCGCAATAAAAATTATCATGAATAACTTTAGATGAACAGACGGTTTGTTCTGTTTTTTTCTTTTTTCATTGACTTTCTGAATAAAGATGTAGTATGATTGAAACAGTTTATTGATATTTTTTAGCATTTTTTTGTGGTTTGTTGAGGTGATGAGATGAAAAAGCAAGTTATTTTGTTGCAGGTTGCTATGAAGGTAGAATGCGATTGGTTATTAAAGCAGGTTACGGCGGTAGAAAAGGAGATTTCTGGCTATTTATTTTATGAGTGGGAGATGAAGGATAAATTCGTTGTTTTGTCTTTATCTGGAGTGGGGATTATTGCTGCGAGTGCCTCTTTTTCGGTTGCTATAGAGCATTATCATCCAGATTTTGTTATTAATTATGGTGTTGCGGGGGCCATGACGGATTATTTACATATTGGGGATGTGGTTGTAGCAACACAGTGTATTAATATAAATTCTTATCGTACTCCTTTTCGGGGGATAGGTGAGGGTTCAAATTCCCTAGACTGGAATTTATTAACGTTTCTTTCTGGTGAAGAAGATCGGTTTATCTCTTACGATAGTTCGAAATGGTTATTAAAATTAGTGCGGGATAATTTTTTGGATTGTTCTGTTTTTTATGGAGTGATTGGTAGTGGAGATGTTTGGAATCAGGAGTTGGATCGCATATTATTTTTAAATCAATCTTATGGTGTTTTGGCTTCGGATATGGAGGCTTGTGCTACTTATACTATTGCACGATCTAAAAATATTCCGGTGATTTCTTTTAAAATGATTTCTGATAATTCTCTTCTTGGGGAAGCATATGATCGTACTGTTAGTGAGAATCTTCAGAGGTATGTGTTGGATTATTTGGAGGTACTTGTTAATATTTAAAAAAATTTTTGGTGTTGTTTGATATTATTTTTTCTTTTCGGATAGTGTTGGCAAGGAAATTAAAAAATGGTATAATAATCTGTGTGGTGGTGGTTTCTATGGCTTTGTTGAAGAAGAATGATATTGTGCGAGTTCGAGTAACGGGTATTCAAAAATATGGTGCGTTTGCGACTTTGGAAAATGATGATTATAATGGTTTGATTCATATTTCGGAAGTTTCTTATGGGTATGTTAAGGATATTCATGATTTTTTGGATGTTGGTGATAATATTTATGCTGAAGTGGTGCAGGTTGATGATGATTCGAAAAAAATGAAGTTGAGCATTAAAGATATTGATTATAAAAAAAGTGGGGTACGGTTGAAGCGAATTGTAGAGACAAAAAGTGGTTTTCAGCCTTTGAGTGATCATTTGGATGGATGGATAAATGATAAGATAAAAGAAATTACAGATAATTTTTAAAAAAAGTATAAAATTAGTTAAAATCACTTGACAAAATATAGGTCTAAATGGTATATTATTAACTGTCAATTGGTTACGGGTTATGGGCGATTAGCTCAGTTGGTTAGAGCACCTGCCTTACAAGCAGGGGGTCATAGGTTCGAGTCCTATATCGCCCA
>CAKPAK010000079.1 GCA_934132915.1 uncultured Bacilli bacterium | reverse complement strand
TACATAATGATAATTACCTATGTAAGAAGATGTGAATGTGATTGCCTCTACTTTTGTTATATTAAATAATAAAAGTAAGACAAACATCTTAAAAATTTTTTTCATAATTTCTCCTCCTACTTATATATACAAAAAAAATCGGCGATTTCCTTTTTTTATGATAAAAATCGTTCGTCAAAATTCGACAAAAAAACAAGGATTTTACTTCCCTGTTTTAATTTGCTATTAATTCTTTTGAAGATATTTCTTTTATTTTGTCTACACTTAAGCCTGTTATTTTAGAAATGTAAGATATATCTTTATTGTCTTTTAATAGATTTTCTGCTGTTAATCTTAAGCCTTGTTCTAAGCCTTGTGACAAACCCTGTTCTAAACCTTGCTCTAGGCCTTGTTCTTTACCTATCTTAATACCAGTTTCTCTGGCTAAACGATTAGACTTGTTTAAGATACTTCTTTCTTCATTCATTACTTCATCTGTTAAAAAATCTTTGACAACTTCATCCATCTTTCTGATTACCTCACTTTCTTTTGCCAATTTTCTTCTTTCATCTTCTGTTCTTGCTTTTAGAAAATGTAAAATATTTAAAAACTCTTTATCACTTATGTCTACATTATAATTAAGTTTATCCAGTAAATCAAGGCGAATATAGTAGATTTGAATATCATCTGTTAAAGGATATCCTTGTTCTTCTAAACGATATCTTTGAATGATTTTTTCTTGTAATAAATTAGCCTCGACATGATCAACAAGATTAATTTGAATAAAAGGATTCATAGTTTGATATTTATGACCTTTCTTTAACTGCGAAGAATAACCTCTTAATATGTACAAATTTGATTTTTTTAGACTTTCTAAGCTAAAAGAAGTATAGGCTTCCACATTTACAAGGGTTTTCTCATCTTTAAGTAATATTGTTAAATCTGTTCGACTATTTTTTGTATCATATGTTATTTTTGAAACAGGACGTTCAAAAGTGATGTCAGATAACTTTCCTTGTAATGAAAAAGTTTCTTTTTGCAAAACATTTTCTAAAATGATTTCAAGTGGTCTAGTATATTTTTCACTTCCTAAAATATACTTACACCACATATCTTCTAATAACATGGTTTTCACCTCCAATCTAAGAAAGTAATTTTACCTTCTACTTATATATACAAAAAAAATCGACGATTTCCTTTTTTTTATGATAAAAATCGTTCGTCATAATTCGACAAAAAAACAAGGATTTTACTTCCCTGTTTTAATTTGTTATTAATTCTTTTGAAGATATCTCTTTTATTTTGTCTACACTTAAGCCTGTTATTTTGGAAATGTAAGATATATCTTTATTATCTTTTAATAGATTTTCTGCTGTTAATCTTAAGCCTTGTTCTAAGCCTTGTGACAAACCCTGTTCTAAACCTTGCTCTAGGCCTTGTTCTTTACCTATCTTAATACCAGTTTCTCTGGCTAAACGATTAGACTTGTTTAAGATACTTCTTTCTTCATTCATTACTTCATCTGTTAAAAAATCTTTGACAACTTCATCCATCTTTCTGATTACCTCACTTTCTTTTGCCAATTTTCTTCTTTCATCTTCTGTTCTTGCTTTTAGAAAATGTAAAATATTTAAAAACTCTTTATCACTTATGTCTACATTATAATTAAGTTTATCCAGTAAATCAAGGCGAATATAGTAGATTTGAATATCATCTGTTAAAGGATATCCTTGTTCTTCTAAACGATATCTTTGAATGATTTTTTCTTGTAATAAATTAGCCTCGACATGATCAACAAGATTAATTTGAATAAAAGGATTCATAGTTTGATATTTATGACCTTTCTTTAACTGCGAAGAATAACCTCTTAATATGTACAAATTTGATTTTTTTAGACTTTCTAAGCTAAAAGAAGTATAGGCTTCCACATTTACAAGGGTTTTCTCATCTTTAAGTAATATTGTTAAATCTGTTCGACTATTTTTTGTATCATATGTTATTTTTGAAACAGGACGTTCAAAAGTGATGTCAGATAACTTTCCTTGTAATGAAAAAGTTTCTTTTTGCAAAACATTTTCTAAAATGATTTCAAGTGGTCTAGTATATTTTTCACTTCCTAAAATATACTTACACCACATATCTTCTAATAACATGGTTTTCACCTCCAATCTAAGAAAGTAATTTTACCTTCTACTTATATATACAAAAAAAATCAGCGATTTCCTTTTTTTTATGATAAAAATCGTTCGTCAAAATTCGACAAAAAAAATAGTTTCATTTTCAGAAACTATTAATATTGAATTATATAAAGCCTATTTTTATTACTGTTATAAACCAAATTTTCAAAACAATTATCTAGAGTATCAATGTTATATGGATATGTTCAAATATTGTTTATTTTAAAATAAATTATAAAATATAATTATTTGTGGTCAAAATATAAAGTACACTTAGTATGCATTGATTTCATATTTAGAACTTTTATTTGCCATGACTCTGTATCTAACTTCGGAGTTGCTCCATTTGTACAACTTGATTTTTCTTCATTAAGTGAATATCCTGAATCTATTGAGGGCATATTTTTACTAATTACATCATCTACATAAAATGCAAAATATAAATCACCTGGATTTACAACAGTACCATTAATAACATCGAACGATTTATTTTCTTCATAATATGCAAAAGAGTTAAAAATATATATTACAGATAAAACTAATATTATAGTAATAATAACTCCAATAATAATTATCTTTTTTCTATCTTCAAATGCAAATTTTTCTAATTTCATGAAACACTTCCTTTTACTGGAGTTAGAATTATACGATAAGCTGAACATGGTTGACCATACTGATTATCAAACGCAAAAATTCCAGAATTTGCTCCAATTGTCGTCGCACCACCACGGGCCAAAAAGGGTGTTTCATAACGAATAAAAACTGCTTGATTATTATACCAACTACTTATAGTTCTTGGATAAGAAGAATAGTTAATTGTACCAAAAGGCCCTGTTTCACCGATAGCATCTCCTAAAATTTTATTGTCATAATATCCACCAGATGCTGTACCATTATATAAATCATAATATTTATCATCTGGAAGATTGTAATTACTTACTAATGTTGTTCCATCGTAATTTATACCACTAAAACCAGAATTATAAGTGCTATTTTTACCAACTAAAATTTTATTTTCACTGTTTTTGGTAAAAAGCATGACATATTCCCAATCTCCACCACTCATATCATATATGCCTGAAATATTTCCTGTTGTACTTGCTAAATAACCTATTTCTGTATTATAAGCACTGCTGCAACTATCATTTTCACAGTAACCAATACACGTTTCTTTTTTTCCTGTATAACCGCATGTTGGAGCACTGTTAGCCGCATAACCGGTTAAATGGCTATCCGTATTATTTAAGCGAATTTGTGTTTGGGAGCCATAAAAAGAATGCTGTAAATAGGCAATGGCACCCCATTCAGTATTTTTTATCATATGACTGTCTAAATTTCTTTTATAATTATAACTATTTAAATGACCATTTACAATTTGAGTACTTCGCCAACTATAAACATTAGGTTTTACTTCTATTTTAGAAATATCATAAGTATTAGATTGAGCAGAAGATGTAGTTGTAGCCCCTTTATAGCCCGTTTCAAATTTTCCCACCCAAAAACCTGTACTAGGAATGCTTATAAAAGCAGGATGAGTCATATAATCTCCTACTTTACAATTTCCAGTTGCTCCACTTGTCATAGACGTTGCACATTCTTTACCTACCGAATCACTAGTATCATAGTCTCCAAATAAAATATCTATGGTATGTACTTTAGAAGTATCTGTACTTGTTAGGCTACTGTAGTTTCCTAAATCCCATAGTTTATATCGATATTTCGGAATCCAAACAAAGTATGATTCAATTACATCTTCAGGAATTATTTCATTTGTTTCATAATTTTGCTTATTGGTAAAATCAACATATTTTAGTAATCCTTTATTATCTGTTACTTTAATTTCATTAGTCATGTTATTTTTAATTTCGTCTTCGGATAAAGTCCTATTAAAAACAACTGCCTGATGGACATTCAATTTACTATAACTAGAAAACGCATCAAATTTTTCCGGATTAGCACCTATTGTTAAAGGAAGAGTTGAAGGAACTATATTTCCAGATATATTTTGTTCTGAGACTAACTCTCCATTTATATACATTTTCATTGACTTACCATTGTATGTTCCTACGATTAAATATTTTTTGCCAAACTCGAGAGTTGTTGAGCTGATTTGATAATAATTGTTTTCAATTCTCAATTGAAAAACATTAATCTTTTCAGAGCTACCTGATAAATAAAAGCCAAACCCAGCTGCTTCATAGTTATTGAAATACTCTTGCACTGTTTTAGGGTTTTGATAGAAAGTAACTGCAATTCCAATTGTTAATTGAGTACCAAAATCATAGTTTGTTAAACCTAAATTAATAGTATCATCTACTCCATCAAATGAAACATATCCATCTTGTTTAGTGGCACCGTTAACTTTACCTTCTGCATCTAAAGTATCATAACTATTTTGTAAAATAACGGCATTTGCCCACTTTTTATCGGCGTAACTGTACCATGGCTTTGTCAAATCTGCCTTTTTTACTGTCCCATCATTTTCCAAAGTAATCGGTACCATCTCATCTTTTAAAACAGGATCTGTTCCATTTAAAATACCCTCTCGATAATTCGTTGTAAAATATAAATTACAGCTTACTCTCTCTTGGTTTTCATCTTTTACAGAAACAGATGGACTCCAATTCACACTATCCCATTCTATTTGAGCATCATTTGTACAATTTGATTTATCTCTATCAAAATAATATCCACTATCTTTAGATGGGATCGTATTTACTTTTTCTTCTCCTTGAAAAAGAGAAAATAAAACATTTTCATTTTCTAGTTTTTTTGTTTGTATTTGCTCAGTTTTTTGAAAACATAATAAACCACATAAAAAGAATGTTAGCGTAATAAATATTACTAAAAAAAACTTCTTTCTCATACTTAAAATTCCTTCCTAAAAGCATTTAAAACACTAATTTTAATATGCTCCTATCTTCAGAAAATATTATATCATTTGCGCATTGCATTTTGCAATGCATATTGTCATGCAAAATAATCATAAAATATTGACATAGAACGGATGTGAAGTATGAATAAAGTTGGATTTCGCCTTAATACCGAGAAAAAAGAAAGCGAAAATAAAACAATACGCTTTCCTATTAAATTAATTAATGAAATCGATAAAACCCTAGAAGGAACCGAATTAACATTCTCTCGTTTTGTCATCCAAGCTTGCTGGTACGCCTTAGAACAAATGGAACCAGAAACTGAAAAAGATACTGTTAAAAGTAAATAACAGTTTTTTTATACCTTTATTTGTGCTAAAATGTTATCAAAGATAGGAGTAGATTTTAT
>CAKPAK010000078.1 GCA_934132915.1 uncultured Bacilli bacterium | reverse complement strand
TATACATCAAGACATAATAAAAACCTATAAAGTAGGTCTCTCTTTTTTTGAGAGTCCACCTTACAGGTTACATTTTATTCTTTTTTTCTATTTTTAATTTTTCTTATGCATGATTAATAATTTTAGAGCAAGATTTTTATCCATAAGTCCTAATTTAATGTCATGATCAGCTTTTGCTAACATTTTAATTTCTTTTAAAATATCTTCTTCCGTATATTGATATAATTTCTTGGTTGTATACTTTACTCGGTATGGGTTTACTTCTAAAATTTTAGCAATCGTGGCTTCGCTTTTATTTTTATTTTGTAGTCTTTTTACTTGGAATAGAAAATGAAACTGACTGGCTAAGAGGGAAAGAATCTGAATCTCATCATATGATAAGTTTAAAAATTCATCTAATAGTTCTAAAGCTTTTTTGGTGTCTTTTAAAATGATGGCATCAGTTAGGGCAAATATTTCATCTTCAATTACTTTGGTGGTTACCTTTTCGACGTCGTTGTTGGTGATTTTTTTGGTTTGAAGTGTATACATTTTTAGTTTTTCTAATTCATTTTCAATATTGGAAAAATTACTTCCTACCCGAGATAAGAAAAAGGGAATATCTTCCATTTGAAATCCATCTTGATTTAAAATTTCTAAAACATATTGCTCTAGATTTTCTACCTTCTTAGTGCTTACGTTTTTGATTTCATATTTAGAAAGTTGTTTTGTAATTTTTTTTCTTGTATCTATTGTATCTTGTGGACATAAAAAGATGAGGTAACTATTTTTATTATAGTGTTCTAAATAATAGGATAATTTTTCTAGGTTGGGGATAGTTTTGTTCGCGCAAAGAAAGAGAGAGTTTTCCAAAATGAGGGCTTTTTCTTTTTGAAACATTCCTATTGTTGCGGCATCTTCAATCACGTCTTCAATGGGAGTTGTTAATAAATCATATTTTATGGGATCGGTTATCTTTAATTTTTCTAATATTTTATTGGTTTCGTATTTTAATTTGCTGGTATCTGATCCATATAGGATGTAAAAATTATTCATTTTCTTCTAGTCTCTCCTCACAAGTGTATCCCTTTTTTTGCTGAAAAGATAAGGCTTCTTCATAATTGATTGGCTGATTATAGCTGGTAGTTACTTCTTGATAAGTTGTTGTGGTTAAAGTGAATGCTTGATCATTCTTTTGAAAGGTTCCCTCATCTTCATCGGGAATATATTTGTAGATGGTTCCTTTCTGGATAAAGTCTTGGTAATCTTTTTCTTCTTTGAAATGATAAATCTTTTTTTCGGTTACTTTCTGTAATTGTTCTTGGAGTGAGAATTGATAAGTATTTTCCTCCTCAACAGAAGCGTTTAAGGTGGTGTGGTGATAAGTTTTTGTGCAGGTAAATACTTTTATAGAACCCGTGCTTTTTTTAGGCGTTGCAAGAAAGAAATAGATTCCCAAGCCTATGATAACGAGAAGAAGCGGGAAAAACAGTACTTTAAACGATCTTTTCTTCGGTTGCTCCTTTGGCGGTTCTGTTTTTGTTTCTTCTTTCTCTTTTGGTAAGGTTAAATCAGCTAATTGTTTTAAAACATTAGGATCAACAGCTAGCTTATTCGCGCTAATTAACTCAATTCCGTTGATTGTTTCTAAAGAAATAATTTCAAAATTATCCAATTTTTGTTGATGAACCACCTTATAAACATATTCTTTAATAATTTCTTCCTCTTCTGGATGCGTAATTGCCATGGATAAAACTGAACCTTCTTTGATATGGCTACTTCCATAAGAGATATAGTTATATTGAAGATTTGTATCTGAGTAGATAATGTATAAATTGTTATTTTTTTTGTAACGAAATAGTCCATAGACATTGATTTTACGAGTGTTTTCTCCAAAACTTAAGTTATATTCTACGACCTTTAAAACTTTTCCATTCATTTTGATCCCTCCATTTTTTCTTTTATTATACCAAAAAAAAGAAGGGGTTACAACTATTCCTCCACTTTCCTTTTTTAAACGGTAATTTTTTTGGTGTTATTCTTGGATGTGGCTAGATTAATGTTTCCTCTTTTTTATCCTCCATGATTTTGAATGGATTGGATTCTTTAGGCGAATATGCATCGGTATTTTCTAGGTTAGCAAAGGCAACAGATACTTCAATAAAGTCTTTATTTTTAAAATCTAGACTCGTACAAATGGTCGCCCATAAACATTTATCTTTGATGGTTTGGGGATGATATTGGTGCTGGTATAACTAAGATTCAAATGGGAAACGTCACATCCAGAAAAATCTAATTCTGATAAATCTAGTTTTCTTAAAGCTTGCATGGGAAGTTCTCTAAAAAGATGATTATCAATCAAGATGATTTGCAGTAACTCTTTTTCTAGATTTACTCGATTATAAAGTCGGGTGGGATCATTTATTGATTTATCCCATTCTGGAACAGATGAATTTAAATATTCTACTATCTCGTTTTCTATTTCTTTCTAGCGTTTTTGTCGTTTTTCTTCCTCCAGTGAAGAAAAAAATTTTTTATACTCTATTTTCATGACTCTTCCTTCTTTCCTCTCTTTGTTGATTAGTATATAATTAAGAAAAATTTCTTTGGCAAAAAAATTTACTATAGGCTTCTTTTAAACATTTTTTCTAGTTCATAAATAGTAAATTCAATAATGGTTGGTCGCCCATGGGGACAATTAAAGGGATTATTGCAATTTCTTAATTGAGAAATTAAACTTTCCATATCTTCTTTAGTAATTCTCGTATTTGCTTTCACACTTGCTTTACAAGCAATCGTAGCGGCAAGATGATCGCGGAATTTGGCTAAATCAAAATGAGATTCATCTTTTATGATTTGTTCCATAATTCTTTTTAAAATTTCTTCTGTGTTATCTTTAGGAAACCAAGTTGGATGAGAAGTTACTCGAAAGGAACTTGTTCCAAATTCTTCTATTTCAATATGAAGGGATTCTAATATTTGAATATTTTTTTTAATGAGTAAAAATTCATTCATTGGGAATTCTATTACAATTGGAATTAATGTTTGTGTTGTATTTTTGCTTGGGTGTGAGAGAAGATAAGAATATTTTTCATAATTAATTCGTTCTTGCGCGGCATGTTGATCAATTAGATAAATTCCTTTTTCATTTTCACAGATGATATAAGTTCCTAGAGCAAGACCAATGGGATATAATTCCGGCATTTTATTTTTTTCTTCTGGTACTTCTTCAATATAAGTATTATTTTCACATTCGGTTAATTCTTCCCAAGTGTTTGTTTCTGGTTCTTTAAAATTTATTCGATCAAATAATTGGTTTTGATATTCTTCTTTTTCTTTGTCTTCTTGATAAGAGATAGAATTTTCCTTGATGATATTTCTTTCTAAATTTAGAGATAAATTTTGATACCCTTTGGGATTTTCGATTTTTTTTGGTTCTATTTTGGGAATTAATTGTTTCTTTTTGATCGTGGTGATTATCATGTTTTTCACTAATTCTTTTAAATCTTCAAAGTTAGAGAATTTAATATCTAATTTAGAGGGATGAATATTCACATCGATTAAGGAAGGATCCGTGGTAATATTTAAAACGGTGATAGGGTATCTTGTGTCTTCTTTAAAACTACTATAAGAATCATTGATAACTTTATTTAAAGCAGCATTTTTGATTACTCTACCATTTACAATTGTTGTTATATAATTCCGGCTGGCTCGATTGACTTCAGGCATAGAGATATACCCTTTTATCCTGTAATCGTCATTAGATGATTCAACAGGTAACATTTTTTTGGTAATATCGGTTCCATAGATGGAATGAATTACTTTTAGTAAATTGCCTGAACCATCGGTAGTTAATAATTCTTTTTCATCATTTATTAAGCGAAATTTTACTTTTGGATAGGATAGCGCCATTTTATGGATATAATCTGTAATAGCGGCTAGTTCTGCATAAATGCTTGATAAATGTTTTAAACGGGCTGGTGTATTATAAAATAAATTACTAACGGTAATCATTGTTCCTTTTCTTTCTTCTGATGGAGTATTTTCCAAAAGATGTCCTCCTTTGATATGAATCATGGTTCCTTCTGATTGTTGACAGGTTTTGAGATAGACTTCACTGACAGAAGCAATAGAAGGTAGAGCTTCTCCTCTAAACCCTAATGAAGCAATATGGAATAGATCATCCGTACGATATAATTTACTGGTCGCATGTCGCTGAAAAGCTAAAAGGGCATCTTCTTTATCCATTCCTATTCCATTATCGACAATTTTAATTTCCCTAATTCCTGCTTCTTTTAGTTCAATTTTGATTTCTGTTGCTTGGGCATCAATTGCATTTTCGACTAATTCTTTCACGATTGATACACATTTTTCTACCACTTCTCCAGCGGCGATTTTATTGGCTAATAACTCAGACATTACTTTTATTTTACTCAAAATACTTCACTCTTCTTTCCTTGTTGATTAAATTATAACAAATTCAAAAAATTATCTCAAGAAAGGAGAAAAAATTTGAGGCGATGTTGATCTTTTTGGTCATAAAAAAAGAAGTTCTGTTATGCCTTCTTTTCTGAATCTTCTTTTTTTAAAGTTTCTTTTAGGGTTACGCCTAATGAAGCAATATTTTGAAGTTCTGACGGAATAATAATTTTTGTGGATTTTCCATCCGCAACTTTTTCAAGGGCTTCTAAGCTTTTTAGAGCAATTACTGACTTATCTGCTCCGGCTTCTTTTAATAATTTGATTCCTCTTGCCTCTGCTTCTTTTAGTTTTAATAGAGCTTCTGCCTCTCCTTCAGCAATTTTAATTTTGGCTTCTTTATTGGCTTCCGCTCTTAAAATGGCACTTTCTTTTTCCCCTTCGGCAATTAATACACTCGACTTCTTTTCTCCTTCAGCTTGAAGAATTTTTTCTCTTCTTTCTCTTTCAGCTCGCATTTGTTTTTCCATTGCTTCTTGAATATCTCTTGGGGGAATGATATTTTTTACTTCCACACGATTGACTTTAATTCCCCAAGGATCTGTTGCTTCATCTAAAATAGCTCGCATTTTTGTATTGATAATATCCCTAGAAGTTAGGGTTTGATCAAGTTCTAACTCCCCGATTAAATTTCTTAATGTTGTAGCGGTTAAGGTTTCAATAGCATTAATTGGATTTTCTACTCCATAGGTATAAAGTTTTGCATCCGTGATTTGAAAATAAACAACGGTATCGATTTGCATTGTTACGTTATCTTTTGTGATGACAGGTTGTGGGGCAAAATCTTTTACAATTTCTTTTAATGTCACGCTGCCAGCAACCCTATCAATAAATGGGATTAGAAAATGTAGCCCATTTCCCCATGTTTGATAATAAGAGCCAATTCTTTCTATTACGTAACTTTTGGCTTGTGGAACAATTTTTATACATGGAATGATAAAAATTGCTACTAAAATGATTAAAATGATTAATATTGGCATTTTTTTACTCCTCCCAGCGTTCTACTTCTAAT
>CAKPAK010000077.1 GCA_934132915.1 uncultured Bacilli bacterium | reverse complement strand
GCGGAAATTAGGGAAGAGTTTGATTCTTTAATTCAAGAATTTATTCAAAAATAAGTTCTTTTCTTTTTTTTCTTTTTGTGTTATTCTAAATCTAGTTGTTTATAGAAAGAGGGAATAAATAGATGAAGTATTTTCAGGAAATTAAAAATAATTTTTTTGTGATCGATTCTTCTTTGTCCGAATATGCGGTAAAAAGTGATGAAGCGGTGCGATTTACTTTAGAGGATGATGAAGAGGAGATTCGTCCACCTTTTTTTCATGATGCGGATCGGATTATTCATGCGATGAGTTATACTAGGTATACGAATAAGACGCAGGTGTATTCTTTTTTGGATAATGATCATATTTCGATGCGAATGATTCATGTTCAACTTGTTTCAAAAATTGCTCGGACGATTGGACGAGCTTTGGGGTTGAATACGGATTTGATTGAAGCAATTGCTTTGGGGCATGATATTGGGCATACGCCTTTAGGGCATTTTGGAGAGGCTGTTTTGGATGAAATTTCTTATGCTGAGTTAGGAGAACATTTTGCTCATAATGTGCAAGGGGTTCGTAATTATATGTTTATTGAAAATAAGGGGAGAGGATTGAATTTATCGGTTCAAGTTTTAGATGGAATATTGTGTCATAATGGGGAGATTCTTTCTTCTTGTTATTCTCCTCAAAAGAAAGATAAGGAAGAGGTATTAAGAGAATACTTTGAAGCTTATCAGGATATTCATCTAACGTCTTCTTATCGACCAATGACGTTAGAGGGATGTGTTGTTCGAATTAGTGATGTGATTGGTTATGTTGGTCGAGATATTGAGGATGCGATTCGTTTAAATAAAATTAAGAGGGAGAATATTCCTTTAGAGATTGTTTCTGTTTTAGGAAGTACGAATCGAGAGATTGTGAATACGTTAGTTATGGATATTATTGATAATAGTTATGGATTAGCTTGTATAAAGATGAGTGAACCTGTCTACTCGGCACTTGAAGCTTTAAAAAAATTTAATTATGATTATATTTATCGCTATAGTTCGACAGAGAAAGAACGCTCTTATTATCGAGAGGGCATGAAAAAAATCTATCAGCGTTATGTGAGAGATTTAGAAGCAGAAGATCGAAATAGTATTATTTATCGTTATTTTCTTGATAGTAAAGAGCCGGTTTATTTTGAGCGAACACCGTTAAAGAGAATGGCTATTGATTTTATTGCTGGAATGACGGATGGTTTATTTTTGAGTGAAATTGAGAAGGAAGTAGAGTAACTTTTTTCATGTGTGATACGGAAGTTGATTTTGTTTGATCTGGTCTATTTTCAAATTCTTTTTGATGTGTTATACTTAGAAAAAGAAAATAAGTTTTAAAGATAGAATAAAGAGGTTAGGTTATGGAAAATGGTGAATTAAAACGTTTAGATGAGATGAAGAATATTCTTCTTCGATATGATTTAAAATCGGGGCTTACTCCGGGGATGGTTCGTTCTATTTTGGAGGAGTTGGGGCCTACTTTTATTAAATTAGGGCAAATTTTGTCTACCCGAATGGATTTAATTCCTAAAGAATATTGTGAAGAATTGGCGAAGTTACGTGGTCATACGAAGGCTTTACCAAAAGAGGTAATTGTCCAGATTTTGCGTGAGTGCTATGATGATTTTTCCCATGTTTTTTCGGAAGTTGGGGAATGTATTGGATCCGCTTCCATTGCTCAGGTTCATCGCGCGCGGTTGATGGATGGGACGGATGTTGTTGTTAAGGTGTGTCGCCCTGGTGTTTATGAAAAGATGGAACAAGATGTACGACTTTTAAAAAAAGTCATTCAAATTATGCATATTCACCTTTTTGTTCGAGTGATTGATCTTAATGCGGTTCTGGATGAAATGTTAGCGGTTGCTTTGGAGGAGAGTAATTTACTGATTGAACGCGATCATTTTTTACAATTTAAGAAAATGAACCAAGATCGTTCTTTTGTTTATGTTCCCCAAGTTTTTTCGGATATTTCTAATGAAAAAGTTTTGGTGATGGAATATATTGATGGGATTAAGATTGATGATGTTATGCGGTTGAAAAAAGAGGGGTATGATGTTTTGGAAGTTTCTTATCAACTTAGTGATAATTATATGAAACAGGCTTTAGAAGATGGTTTCTTTCATGCGGATCCTCACGCGGATAATCTTTTTCTTTATCAAGGAAAAATTACTTATATTGATTTGGGCATGGTTGGTGTATTATCTAAAAATATGCGCTTGTTGTTAAAAAAGTGTATCCGGGCAATTATGAATGAAGAATATGATGTGGTTTGTTCTAGTTTGCTTTTGATGTCAACCCATTCTAAGGATGTGGATATGGAGAAGTTGGAGCAGGATGTTGCTTCTATTTTAGAAAAATATTCTAATCAAGATCTAGCCGAAATTGATGTTACAAAATTTGTTGGGGAGATGTTTCGAATGCTTCAGGAAAATCATCTTAAGTTGGATTCTTCGATTACGATGTTGGTACGGGGAATTTTGGTTATTGAGTCTACGCTAGAACGGTTAAATCCTAATCTTAGTTTGATTCAAGTTATTTTGAATTATGTTTTCAAAAATGAGTTGGTGATTGATTCTGCCAAAGTGATGAATGGGGCAAAAGAAATCGTGAATACTTCCCGTGAGGTTATGGCTTTACCAAAAGAGATTCGACAATTTTTTAAAAGTTTTAATCAAAATCATGGCAAGGTTAAGATTGAGATGTCTGCTTCTTCTAAAGAAGTGGATAAGTTAGAGAATTTACTGCATGAATTTATTATTGGTCTTTTGGATGCGAGTTTGATTTTGGGCTATAATTTACAAAAAAATATTCCTGAGCGACGGGTTTTGTTGGTATTTATTGTTGGATTGTCTATTTGGTTATTGATTAAGATGTTTATTGATTTTATTCGTTCAGGTTATTAGGGGAATTGAAATAGTTTTCTATTCCTTGAGTAATATTATTGATTAGAATGTTTTGATATTCTTCTTTTCTGATTTTGTAGTTATCATTTTGATTGGTGATGAAACCGGCTTCGATTAAGATTCCTGGTACTTTTAATTTGGAGTACATGTAATAACCATTTTCTTTTTTGGGATCTTTTACGTTTTTCATGTTTTTTTTCATTGTGTTTGTAACGGTTTCGGCAATTTTTTTGTTTTCGTCTTGAACTGTACTGTAAAATAGTTGGATTCCGTTCCATTTGGTACTAGGACTGGCATTTAAATGCATGGAAATATAAAGATTGGCTTTGGATTGGTTAATGAGTTTGACTCGGGCATATAAATCGTTTCTTTTGCGATTTTTTTTGCTTTTAGCGAGATCATAGTCTCCGTCTCTGGTATAGTATACTGTAGCGCCTTTTTGACTGAGGGTGTGTCCTAGTTTTTTGGAAAGAAGAAGGTTCATGTCTTTTTCATAGAAGTTTTTAGAGATGGCTCCGGAATCTGGTCCGCCATGACCGGGGTCAATATAGATTATTTTTCCTAAGAGGGAATATTCTTTTTTACTGGCATTGACTTTGGCTAAACAGAAAGTACTGATCAAGAATAGTGCCAGAATTAAAGTTTTATATTGATTCATGGTATCACCTATATTAAGTATATGTTTTCGTTTGAATAAGATTTGATAAAGTTCTTTTTTCTTCTTTGAAAAAGGATTGCTTCAAAATCTTTTTTGCGTTATAATTAAAATAGGTGAAGAGTATGGAGAAAGTTTATTTAAAATATGATGATGTTCGTCCTTGTGTAGAGTGTGATTATGGGTTTGCGAAAGAAATTTTATATATGGGTTTTTTGTATCCTTATAAGAAAGGAGATATGCGGTTTTTCTTGATTATGTTTGCTTTACAACTTGCTGTTTGTGTTTTGTTTATTATTTTGATGCCACTTCCTATCTTCTTTTTATTGCTTTTATGTTTGGTGATGATAGAGGTTATTAATTTTTTATTTGCTTGTAATTATAATTTGTTGGTGATTGAGCGCCTTTTAAAAGAAGGATATTATCCTTTAGATTATAACTCTTCAGATAAGTTAATTAAAAAAGGAATTTACTTTAAATTGCAGTAAATTCTTTTTTTAGGTCTTTTTTTAAGAAAATCGTATCGATTACTTCAAAGCCGTTCTTTTGATAGAGCTTATGGGCAAAAACTCTATTTTGATTAGAGGTTAGATTGATTTTATTTATTTTTTTCTTTTGACAGTAGCGAATGACTTCTTTTAAAAAAAGATTGCCATATCCTCTGTTTTGTTCTTTTGGATCAATACAGAAACTATTGATGTAAGCGATTTTTTCATTTTCGAAGATATTATTGATGATATTGATTTGGGCAATGCCAATTAAAGTTTTGTTGCGGTAATAGCCTAGAAGTATGGCATTATTTTTTAGGGTATGTTTTTTCTTTTTTGCGTTGAAACTATTTTCATAGATTTGGTAAGCTTTCTTTCTATCTTTTCTTTTTAGCGGTTGTAATTTCATTTTTATTCTCCTTAAAATATTGATATTTTACGTTTCTTTCGCATGGTAAGCCAGTGGAATAGGACAAATTAGAGAAGATTTCTTTTTCTTTGAGGTGGTTTTTTTGGTGATTTAAAAGTTTGTCGATTTCGATGATGGTGTTTATGGCTTTGGTGGTGGCATCACGCCATAAGTCAAAGAAAGATTTTTTTGAGTAGGTAGAATTATCCCAAGGAAAGCACCATTCTTGGTGGTCTAGATTTAAATAATTTTCGCCTGTTTCTTTGGTGTGGTAGGAAAGTTCTTCGAGGCGGAGCATCCATTTGGGGGTAATTCGATCAAAGGTTTTGTAGAAAAAATGTTTATATCCGTGGGGATCATAGTTGACGTATTGAAAGAACTTTTTCATGTCTTTTAGACTTTTTTGGTAAAAAGTATCGGCATTATCGATTTGGTAAATTTCTTTTAAATTTTCTTTGATCATTTTTTTTAGTGTGGGGGAGATGTTGGGAGAAGAAAAGATATATTGGTGGATGGGGAAAGTTTTTGGATCTTTTCTTAATTTGTTTTTTATGATATAAGAGTCTATTCGATATTCTATTTTTTGGTGAAGGGTGTTGGCATAATAAGTTTGTTTTTGTCCTTTGATGAAATGGCCTGCTTGGTAGTCGATGAAAGGATGCATGGTTAGATCTAGGTAATAATGGCAGATGTTGCCGTAAAGGTAGGATAATACTTCTGGATTCTTTTCTAGGTGATTACGTTTTATATAGGATAGGGTTGTGGTAAAAAATTTTTGGGTGTGGGTTAGGTGCATTTTATTTTGAATGGCTTGTCCTTGTTTGGCATGGGGTCCTAAGAAAAAATCTTTAAACATAAAGGGATCGGATCCTTGGGCGGAGAGATTAAAGATATTTTTTTCTGTTTTTATTTGAGCGTGGATATGTGGTGGGAGTTTTTCTAAAACACAATTGGCAAAATAAGTATGGGTCACGGAACTTGGCATAAAAAATCTCCTTTCTTCATGAAAAAAAGAGTGTAAGAACTCTTATAATTTAAAGTCATTAAAGTCATCATCTGACATATCTTTTCGGTCAAAAAATAACTTTTCTTCATATTTACAAAGTCTTGCTACAATATTGGTTGGGAATAATTTGACTAATTTATTGTATTCGGCAATATGTTTGTTATAGTAGTCTTTTCCTTCTGTTAAATTGTCATTGATTTCTTCTAGTTTTCTAGAAATTTCGATGATGTCTTCGTTTTCTCTTAAGAATTGGTATTTTTCTTTTAGGGTAACGAGATTATTTTCGGCTTCCATTAATTTTCGATCT
>CAKPAK010000076.1 GCA_934132915.1 uncultured Bacilli bacterium | reverse complement strand
TTACTTAAGACATTATCACAAGTTAATCATATTTTGGGGTAAAAATACTATTTAAATTTGAAAAAAAATGGTATTATGTTGTTATAGTAAAGTACGTTGTTGTCTTTTTTATTTGTGATGGAATAAAGATGGATGAAATGATGTATGGCAAGTGAGTCGTAGGATGTAGAAGAGGTGGATGAAATGAAAAAATGGCTTTTTATGATGGGAATTGTGCTCGTTTTTTGTTATCCGGGTTTTCCGGTTTATGGATCAATGAAAGGGGATTATTATCAAAATAAGAAAATGAATAAGTCTTATGCGTTAGATTCAACAGGAGCTTTACAAGCACTTGATACGATTTATTCTATTAATTATGATATTACTTATTTTGATATTAGTGACTCTGGGGAATTATCTTTTTCGGGGTGGTCCTATGTAGATCATGTTGATAATTTGGGTGGAGAAAATTTAAGAACATGGATTGTTGCTTATACAGGAAATTGGAATGAGGCTTGGGCGAATGAAATTGGGAGAAGTGATGTTAAAAGTGCAGGGACAGCCAGTTTTTCTGAGGGAAAATACTATGCGGTTTTAGCCAAAGTAACGGATAAAGACTTATATAATGCTCGTGCTAATAAAAGTAGTTCTGATGAACAGCAAAAAATTGTTAGACAAGCAACTAATGAGAATGATAAATATAAATTGGTTAAAGAAGTTGATGGGAATAAAAATTTAGGTGGAAGAAGAGGTGTTTATCGAGCTGGATGGTGTTTACAGAATAAGGTAACGGGACTTGCTAGATGTCTTTATTATAATGTAGGGTTTGAAGTAACTGCTTTGAATACAGATGAAATTATTCAAAAATTATATCCAAGAGGTGCAGACAAAAAAGAAGTAAAATTTCGAATTTTATCTTCTGTAATGTATAATTATGTATCTGATCCGGAGTGCGCTAATGGGGATCAAGCGGCTTGTATTAAGGCTTTTAAAAATGAGGAGAATATTGATTATATTATTGATTCCGTTGACTTAGGTGTGCACTCTTCGGCTTGTAGTAGTAGGACAAATTGTGCTGCAAATGATGGAAAAATTGTTAAAACAGAGACAAAAACGAATCAGGAAATTGTTGAAGATGAAAATGGTAATTACATTTCACGAAAAAGTGTTTCTACAATTAATCGCACTTTTAAAGTTAGTGGATTAGGGGACAAGTTTCGATATACTGGAGTTGGGAGATTACCTAGTAAGGTTCGACTTGATAATCGTGGTATGATTAGCATGCTAAATGTTTCAAAGGCTTTGAGTGATGCTGATGATCTTAAGGAATGGAAAAAACACCGAAATTCTTCTATTACAAAGATTAGTAAAGGTGATTTGTTAATTAGAAATTATGATAATGAACGATATCCCTTTCTTTCGCGTGTTTTTGAAATTAAGGTTGGAGACAGGAAATATACTATTCCTGCTGCTTGGGGACGTGTCGCGGGGAAATTATCTTTTGTATATACCGATGACGCGCAAACAAAGACAAATTCTTCTTGTTTATATGATGAGAATGGGAATGAAATTAAGACTTGTTTAGGTAGTGGTTGTCAAGAAAATACGCAAAAATGTCCAGCTTTGGTTAATAAATTGTCTTGCAGTGGCGGAAATGAAAATAATCAGTGCGCAAGTACGACTGGTTCAATATCTGGTAACTGTGGAAAAACGATAACCAATACTTATTATTATCGGGTATTAAAGAGTCAAATTGGAAGTGGAATGTTTTTTCCTGGAATGCGTAGTTCGGATATTGGAGTTAATGGAACTTTTACAACGATCGATGATGGAACTTATTATTATTTTCCTGTTTATTTTTATTCCAATATAGACTTAAAATCAAGTTATTCATTTCAATTTATTCATCCTAATAATGAAACAGGAAGGTTATTTCAAAACAATAGCATTGAGGCAACTTCTGGTCGGTTTTTCCATATGGCTTTTCAGTATACGACTTCTGCAAGTTGGAATTATCATGGAAACTATGTGAATGATACTTCAGAGAATAATACTTATGCGGTTATTAATGCGAGAAAAACCAATGGAGAAGAAATCAAAATGATGGCGATTTTTAATTCGAATGATCAAATTTTTGAGAAAGTAGTTGTGAATGGGCAACAACAGTTTAATTTAGTGGGAAATTATGGTGTGGATTTATTTAAAAAACTTGCGAAAGATAAAGTTATAAATGAGTACCAAACTTCTGACGATACAATTGTTGCTTTTCCTGATTCTAATGATGCTCGTGTTGTTGAAAATATTTCTGAAAATAATGTTGGAACACTAACTTGTACACCTACTGATTCTAATTGGGAGGCAAATCAATCTATGACAAGAAGTTGTACTTATCGAATTCGAGGTGCTTATATTCGAAAAAATGATGGCTATGTGACTTATGATTCTTATGATGGCGATGAAAACTATTTGAAATCTAAAAATTTTGATAGTAGTGTTTATTATGTTCCTCTTGAATATCGTGGTGATAATTTTAAGTTCAAGATTTCGATTAATTTAACTTCTCTTCGTGGGGTAAATCATCGCCTTAATGCAACTTGTAATGTTAAGCAGGTTACTGATGTTTTAAGAGATTCTAAAAAAGTAACGTATCGAGTTATTGATGAAAAAAATCCTTTTCCAACAAAATCTAGTATTGATCAATATCCTTCTAATTGGCGAGATTATGCAAAGGAGAATGGATTAATAAGGATTACGGCTCATTCTTTTGATAAAGTTAATTATAAGACAGGGCTTATTAGTAATAAGGATAAAAGTTTATTTGTTAATTTAAAGGAAACTTATAAAGATTATGGTAGTATGTATGATATGACGAATGATGGAAATTCAAAAGCGCTTCGTGATATAACCATAAGAGATAGTTATTTTAAAATTTACACAAGTAATGAAAATCATTGTGAGATGGGAAAATTTAGTCCTACTTGTGATAAGTTATTGGGGTGATGTGATGAAATATTGATATTTTTTCTGATGTTTGATTTTTCTGGTTGATGATTTGGCGTAAAAAAATGTGTTTTAGGCTAAATGCTGAATTTTTTAAGAATTTTCTATTTCAGTATTTTCCTTGTAAAATTTAAAATTAAATTCAAAAGACTTATTTCCAAAAGAATTTAATATCAATGGGAATAAGTCTATAATTTGCTCTAAAAATGTATATGTTTTTCTTCTTTTAAGATATAAAAGAGATTTTTACGGTGAAGATTTGGGAAAAATTATAATTCAAATTAAAATTTACGAAAGTTTATTTTTTTTTGGAAAAACTGTTTAAATTTGGAAAAAAAAATGATATTATGTTATATAGATAGTAAGGTACCGTGGTGGGACTTATTAGGAAAGAAAGTGGAGGTTCGCTATGAATAATTTACAGAGTTCGTTGAAAAAATTTGTGAGTAACAAAAATACGATTACCATTTTGGGGGTTGTTTTGTGTATTATTGTTTTGTATGTTGGTTATAACATGAGAATTAATCAAAAGGTATCTTTATCGAAAGTGCCATATGCTAATCAAACGATTCAACCTAGAACGAAAATTACGGAAGATATGATTTCTTATATGAATGTTCCAGCTGCATTTATTAAGGGAAGTTATTATAATAGCTCGGATCAGATTCAAGGAAAATACACAAAGTCAGATATTATGATTGCACAAGGAAGTTTATTTTATACTGATTTACTTACGGAGTCATCTAATGCGTCCGATTCTATTTTTAGTGAAGTTTCTAGTAATGAAACCGTTGTTAGTTATAAAGTGAATATGGATTCTACTTATGCGAATAGCATGATGCCGGGAGATATTATTAATGTTTATTTTAAGGCTGTTGGTGATGACGGGGCAATTATGTTTGGAAAGTTCATTAGTAATATTAAAATTTTAGATGTGAAAGATGGTAGTGGGAGAAGAGTTTTTGAGAATACAACAGAGTCTAGAAGTCCTGCTTATATGTTGTTTGCTTTACCTGAAGATATGCATTTATTGTTTAGAAAAGCAATCTATTTGAGTAATTCTTATGAAGTAGAATTAATTTTGGTTCCTAATACAAAAAAACTTGAAAAAGAGGATACTGTTAGTGTTAGTAGTAAAGACATTCAAAACTTTATTGATGAGAAGACTAAGATGGTATCGGTAGATGAAATTCTTTCTAGTACTGAGGATAAGTTAAATACAAGTGATAGTACTAATCAGAGTGAATCAAGTGATGTAAAGCAGGAAAATCATTAGTATCGTAAATGAGGTGATTAGATGAAAAAATGGCTTTTTACGATAGGAATTATACTTGTTTTTTGCTATCCTGTTTTTCCTGTTTATGGTTCAGCAACAGGAGATTATTATCAAAATAAACCGATGAATACTTCTTATGCAATTAATTATGACATTACTTATTTTGATATCAGTGATTCTGGTGCGTTATCTTTCTCCGGGTGGTCCTATGTGGATCATATTGATAACTGGGGTGGAAAAAACTTAAGAACATGGATTGTTGCTTATAAGGGAACATGGAATAATGATTGGAATGAAGAAATTGGAACTAGTCGTGTTACCGGTGCGGGGACCGTTAGTGTTTCTAAAGGAAAATATTATGCGGTTTTAGCAAAAGCAACCGATAAGGACTTATATAATTCTCGTTCGCGAGATAGTAGTTCTAAGGCACAAAGAGATCGGATTCAAGCTGGTGGCTACGAGATGATTTTTGGACACAAAGGGGGGAGAAAAGGCGTTTATACTGCGGGTTGGTGTTTACAGAATGGGGTCACTGGTAGTGCTAGATGTCTTTATTACAATGTGGGATTTGAAGTAAATTCTTTGAGTACAGATGATATTGTATCGGCTTTGTCCGTTTCTGAGGGAACCAATATCAAATTTAGAATTTTGTCTTCGACGTCATATAATTATGTATCTGATAAAGGATGTGCTAATGGGACGCAATCGGCTTGCATTAATGCTTTTAAAACTAAGCAAAAAACGGGATATATTTATCGTTCAATTGACTTGGGTGTGCATTCTTCCGCTTGTAGTAAGAGAACAAACTGTGATGCAGAAAATGGTAAACTTGTTAAAGTTGAAACAAAAACGAATCAAGAAATGGTTCAGGATGCCAATGGAAATTACAGTACGCGGTCAAGTGTTTCTACCATTAGTCGTACTTTTAAGGTTAGTGGATTAGGAAAAAAATATCGATATACCGGAGTTGGAAGATACCCAAGTAAAGCTAAATTTAATAATAGTATGTCTGATATGATGAAAAGTGATTACACTTTGAGTAAAAATAGTAATGATGGTGGACATTGGGGAACAGGAAAATCTTTTACGATTACTAATGTTAGTACTGGTGATTTAGAATTAAGAAATTATAATTTGTCTAATCGCACTTATTTTTCTCGTGTTTTTGAGGTTAAGGTCGGTAATGGCAAATATGTTGTTCCGGCTGCATGGGGACAAGTTGCTGGAAGTTTATCTTTTACTTATAATAAGGATTCACAAACAAAGACGAATTCTTCTTGTTTATATGATGAGAATGGGAATGAAATTAAGACTTGTTTGGGTAGTGGTTGTCAAACAAATACGCAAAAATGTCCAGCTTTGGTTAATAAATTGTCTTGCAATGGCGGAAATGAAAATAATCAGTGTGCAAATACAAGTGGTTCAATATCTGGTAATTGTGGAAAAACGATAACCAATACTTATTATTATCGGGTATTAAAGAGTCAAATTGGAAGTGGGATGTTTTTTCCTGGAATGCGTAGTTCGGATATTGGAGTTAATGGAACTTTTACA
>CAKPAK010000075.1 GCA_934132915.1 uncultured Bacilli bacterium | reverse complement strand
TCTGATCGAACTGTAACAAAATATTAAAAAAAATTTGTTAAATCCCTTATAAAATATTGGTTTTTATGTTATAATCTTATTGTATAGAATTTTAGTAGGTTTGGTGAAAGGAAATGGGTCTAATATTTTTTAACTGTTATGAATATAAAAACTTTAAAGTTGAAAAATTATAGAAATTATGAAAATTTGAATATCAACTTTTCTCCGGGTGTGAATATTTTTGTTGGTAATAATGCACAAGGAAAGTCTAATGTATTAGAGTCTATTTTTGTTTTAGCGCTTACTAAATCGTATATGAATGTCAAAGATCAAAATTTAATTAAAGATGGAAAAGATTGTGCCTTTATTGAAGGTACTGTTTTTCGCAAAGGGAAAAAATTTCAACTTGATATTCTTTTAAGCGACAATGAAAAAAAAATAAAATGCGATGAAAATATAGTGAAAAGGTATACTGATTATATTTCTTTGTTGAAAGTTATTATTTTTAGTCCATATAATTTTAATTTTGTCAAAGAAGGACCTAATGTTAGAAGGAGAAGTATTAACGCGGTGATTAGTCAAATTTCAGATCGTTATGTTCATTTGTTGCAAAAATATAATATTTTGTTGAAAAAGAGAAATCAATTTCTAAAAAATTCTAGTTTTGATGGTGATTATTTTAATTGTTATTTAAATGTTTTAGATCAGAGTTTTTGTTCTATAGCTGTTGATATTTATAAAATTCGCAATAAATTTATTCGAAAGATTAATTCTAATTTATCAGATATTTTTTCTTCTTTAACCGGAGACGGATTTTTAGAATTGAAATATGTAAGTAATGTTTTTTCGGGTGAGAAAGGACCAGAATTGGTTACTGTGTTGAAAAAAAATATGGAATCTAATTTAGAAAGAGAGAAAAGATATGGTGTAACTTTGTTAGGAATTCATAGGGATGATTTTGAATTTTTTTTGAATGGTAAGAGTTTATCTATTTATGGTTCTCAAGGGCAAATTCGTTCCGCTATCTTGGCTTTAAAATTGTCAGAGGTTTTAGTTTTTAAGGAATTGGATAATGAATATCCTATTTTGCTTTTGGATGACGTTTTTAGTGAATTAGATATTGATAAAAGGAACAAACTAGTTACGTATCTTTTGGAGGGGGTTCAAACAATTATAACTACTACTGATATTGAACAAATTGACGAAAAATTAATTTCAAGTTCGAAAATTTTTGAAGTTTGTGCTGGCAAAATAGCTGATGTTGGAAAGAGGGGATGTAAAAATGAATAATGAACATTATGATGCTTCAGACATCCAAGTTTTAGAAGGGTTAGAAGCAGTTAGAAAAAGACCAGGAATGTATATTGGAAGTACAAGTGTGAAAGGATTACATCATTTAGTATGGGAAATTGTTGATAATGCAATAGATGAGGCTTTGGCTGGTTATTGTGATGATATTGAAATTACTGTAAACAAAGATGGTTCTGTTACGGTTAAGGATGACGGAAGAGGCATCCCTGTTGAAATTCATCCTAAGACTGGAATTTCTACAGTTGAGACTGTTTATACAGTTTTACATGCTGGTGGAAAGTTTGGTGGTGGCGGTTATAAGGTTAGTGGAGGTCTTCATGGCGTTGGAGCATCAGTCGTTAATGCCTTAAGCAAATGGGTTGAAGTTACAGTTTATAAAAATGGTGAAGTAAACTATATTAAATTTGCAAATGGTGGACATACTATTCAACCTCTAAAAGTAATAGGAAATTGCAGTAAAGATCGTACTGGTACGACAGTAACTTTTATGCCAGATGATGCTATATTTAAAGAGACTACTACTTTTGATTATGAAATTTTGAAGACAAGAGTTAGGGAATTGGCTTTTTTAAATAAGGGACTTAGAATAATTTTAATGGATGACAGGACTAATCAAAAGGATACTTTTATTTATGAGGGTGGCTTAAAGGAATTTGTTACTTATGTCAATAAAAATAAAACTCCTATTCATGATGATATTGTTTATGTTGAAGGAATGGAAAATGATGTTTCAATTGAAGTCGCTCTTCAGTATAATGATAGTTATAATTCTACAGTTTATTCATTTGTAAATAATATTATTACTCCTGAAGGAGGAACACATGAAGACGGTGTAAAAATTGCTTTGACTAGAATTATTAATAATTATGCAAAATCTAATAAAATTTTGAAAGAAAATGAAGAACCGTTGAGTGGAGAGGATGTTAGAGAAGGAATTACGATGATAATTTCAGCAAAAGTTCCTGAACCGCAATTTGAAGGTCAAACTAAGACAAAACTTGGAAATAGTGAAGTTAGAAAAATTGCAGCTGGTATTTTTGCAAAAAGCTTTGAAAGATTTTTAATGGAACATCCTAATGATGCAAAGGTTATTGTAGATAAAGCGATGACCGCTGCTCGTGCTAGAGTGGCTGCTCGTCGTGCCAGGGAGTTAACGAGGCGAAAAGGTGGATTGGAAGTTTCTAATTTTTGGGGTAAATTGACTGATTGTTCGTCTAAAGATGCTGTTATTTCTGAAATGTTTATTGTTGAAGGAGATAGTGCTGCTGGAAGTGCAAAAATGGGGCGTGATCCAATTACACAAGCAATATTACCTATTCGTGGAAAAATACTTAATGTGGAAAAAGCTAGATTAGATAGAGTTTTAGGAAATGAGGAGATTCGGACGATGATAACAGCCTTAGGGACTGGAATAGGAGAAGAATTTGATATTTCTAAATTAAGGTATTACAAAATAATTATCATGACTGATGCTGACGTTGATGGTGCTCATATCAGGACACTTCTTCTTACATTATTTTATAGGTATTTTAGACCTCTTATTGAGGAGGGGCATATATATGCTGCTCAACCTCCACTTTATTCAATTAAACATGGAAAAAATATTAAATATGTTATTGATGAAGATGAGCGTGATAAATATTTGTCGACTTTGCCCGAAAATACAAAATATGAAATAGGTAGAATGAAAGGACTAGGAGAAATGAATCCAGAGGAATTAAGAGAAACAACTATGGGTATTGAACTTAGAACTTTAAAGCAAATTAAGATGGAAGATGCAATTCAAGCTGATGAAATTTTTCAATTATTAATGGGAGAAGATGTTGAGCCTCGCAGAAAGTTTATAGAAGATAATGCGTTGAATGTAGCCAATTTAGATGTGTAATAAAGGAGGTAGAAATTGTGCAAGAAGAAAAGGATAAAAAAATAACAGTAAATATTGTTGAAGAAATGAAAAATTCGTTTCTTGATTATTCAATGAGTGTCATTGTTGCTAGGGCTATTCCAGATGTTCGAGATGGATTAAAACCTGTTCACCGTAGGGTTTTGTATACTCTTTATGAGGAAGGAATGACACCTGATAAAAAATATCAAAAAAGTGCTAATGCGGTTGGAGCGGTAATGGGGCATTACCATCCTCATGGTGATAGTGCAATATATGATACTATGGTTCGTATGGCACAAGATTTTACCTATCGTCATTGTTTAGTCGATGGTCATGGTAACTTTGGTTCTATTGATGGAGATGGTGCAGCGGCTAGTCGATATACTGAAGCTAGGCTTGCAAAAATTTCCATGGAACTTCTGCGTGACTTAAATAAAGATACTGTGGATTTTTCTGAAAACTATGATGGTCAAAGGAAAGAACCTACAGTTTTGCCAAGTAGATTTCCTAACATTTTAGTAAATGGTAATATGGGAATTGCAGTTGGGATGGCGACCAATATTCCTCCACATAATTTAGGGGAGGTTATAGATGGATGTATTGCTTATATCGATAATCCAGACATTAGTGTTTCTCAATTAATGGAGTATATTAAAGGACCTGATTTTCCAACTGGTGGCATTGTTTTAGGAAACAGTGGTATAAAAAAATCATATGAAACTGGCCGGGGAACAATAACTATTCGTGGAAGAGCTGAAATTGTTGAAAAAAATACAAGATCACATATTGTTATAACTGAATTGCCTTATCAAGTGAATAAAAAGGCTTTAATTACTAGAATTGGAGAATTAGTTAGAGATAAAGTATTGGATGGAATTTCAAATTTGAGTGATGAATCGGCTTTAGAAGGAATAAAAATCGTTATTGATGTAAAAAAAGAAGCAAACGCTAACGTTGTGTTAAATAATCTTTATAAACATACTCAACTTCAAGTTACTTATGGTATTAATTTTTTGATGCTTGTGGATGGTAGACCGAGAACTTTAGGTTTGAAAACGATTTTAGAGAAGTATATTGAGCATCAAAAACATGTGATTTATCGAAGATGTCAATTTGATCTGAAAAAATATAGAGCAAGGTTGCATATATTGGAAGGGTTAAAGATTGCTTTGGATAATATTGATCGTGTTATTAATATTATTAGAGAGTCTGAAACTGATGAAATTGCTCAAATAGAGTTAATGTCAAATTATAATTTATCTGAAATTCAAGCACAAGCTATTCTGGAAATGCGCTTAAAGCGTTTAACAGGGATGGAAAAATCAAAAATTGAGGATGAAATTTCTGAATTGTTGAAATTAATTCAAGAACTTGAGGATATTATTTCTTCAGAAGAAAAAATTTATTCAGTAATAAAAAATGAAATGTTAGAAATAAAAGAAAAATATAATGATTTAAGAAGAACTTATATTGATATGACAGCTATTGATTATATTGAGGATGAATCATTAATTCCAATTGAAAATGTTGTAGTGACTTTAACAAATATGGGATATATTAAGAGATTACCTATTGATTTGTATAAAATTCAACATAGAGGTGGGGTTGGCGTTAAAGGAATGTCCACTAATGAAGAGGATTTTGTAGAAAATATTATTAATGTATCTACTCATGATTATATTTTATTTTTTACAACAAGAGGAAGAGTTTTTAGAATGAAAGGTTACGAAATTCCTGAGTTTGGAAGACAATCAAAAGGACTTCCTATTGTTAATTTGTTAAATTTAGAAAAAAATGAAAAAGTTACTTCATTATTAAAAATTGAACAAAATGATTTATGTAAATATTTGGTATTTGCTACTAAAAGTGGTTTGATTAAGCGTACTGATATTGTTGAATTTAATAGTATAAGAAATAACGGTAAAAAAGCGATAACACTAAAAGATGATGATGAACTAATTGCTGTTAAAAAGACTAATGGAAGTAATGAAATTTTAATGGCTTCATCTATTGGAAAAATGGTTAGATTTAGTGAAAATTCTATAAGAGTAATGGGTAGAAGTGCATCTGGAGTTAAGGGAATGAATCTTGACGGTGGAGTTTTAATTAACATGGATGTAGTTGTGGAAAATCAAAAAGTTTTAGTTATTACTAAAAATGGTTATGGTAAGATGACACCAATTGAGGAATATAGAATTACTAATCGCGGTGGAAAAGGTGTAAAAACTTTAAATATTACCGATAAAAATGGTGTAATAGTTTCTTTTGAAGTATTATCTAAACATGGAAGTAATGTAATGATTATTACTAATGAGGGGATTATTATTAGAATTAGTACTGATCAAATTTCCACTATGAGTCGTGTGACGCAAGGTGTAAAATTAATTAATCTCAAAGATTCTCAATATGTAAGTTCTGTTGCAATTGTTGATGAGGAATCGACATTGGATTAGTTATTTTAAATTTAAAGATCCATATCTAGTTAAAATAGATATGGTTTTTTTATGTTCCACGTGGAACATAAAAACTTTTCCACATATAGAAGTGGATATTATTCTTTAAGATAATAATATTTTCAATTTTTTAATTATATGTACTAGTAATATTAATGTTGATATAATGAAAAAAAGTAAATGTTAATTTAAATATTTTTTTTATTAAGTTGTGTTAAACTTTATGACTGATTAATATATTCAGCATATGCTATATTTAAATCTATTGGCATTTTAATGTTAA
>CAKPAK010000074.1 GCA_934132915.1 uncultured Bacilli bacterium | reverse complement strand
TGTTTTGACACTTGTTCAAATGAGAAATAGGGAACAGTTGAGTAAGTTAAATTCGAATAATTTAGCGGTTTCTCTTGATGAACGGCAAGTCAATGCTTATTATCATGCTAGTTCTCAAACGGTTTATGTACCCTTGGCACTGTATCATTTATTTTCTCTTTCTGATGATTATTTTACAAATTTGGGAAGTGTTGGTATGATCTTAGCCCATGAGGTAAGTCATGCCTTTGATTGGAATGGTAGTTTTTACGATGAAAGTGGTATTTATAGAGAATGGTGGCAGAAAAAAGATCGGGAAAATTATCAAATTTTAAAAAAGCAAGTGATAGATTATTATTCAAAATATGAAGTTTTAAATGGACGCTTTGTTAATGGTGAGCATACGGTGAATGAGAATATTGCTGATTTAGGCGCAGTTCATTGTATGAGTAATATTTTGTTGGCGAAAAACGGAACAAGACTTCAATCAAAGAAGATGTATGAGAGTTATGCTAGACTATGGGTTAGTCAGGAAAAACAAGGGTATGTAAAATTGTTGTTGTTATTAGATACTCACTCTCCAAATTCAATTCGTGTGAATGCGGTTTTATCTTCTACGGATTTATTTTATCAAATCTATCATTTAAAACCTTGGGATAAGATGTATTTGTCACGGGAAAAACGAGTAGAAGTTTGGTAGATTTTTTATCTGGTTGAGCCTGAATTTGCGGACTATAAGGCATTAGAGATTTTCCAAGGTGGACGAAATTTTATTATCAATTTGTTTAATAGTGGTTTAGAATATGTTTAATACTGATTTAGAACTTGTTTAGTATTGATTTAGGTTTTGTTTAGTATTGATTTGGTCTTTGTTTAATGCTAATTTAGTTTTCTTAAAGAAACGTTTATTTTTAGTAATTTATTCGAATTTTGGTTCTTCGAAATTTGAGAAACTTATTAAAAAGTTTGTTATAAAGTTATTTAATACCAGTTTAAAGTTTTATAGAAAAATAGTTTAATTTTGATATTATTTGAAATTTAAAAAGAATAAAATACCATAAGGATCACATCTAAAGTTTAGATGTGATTTTTCAGATCTATCAAAATTTAAAGAACTTGAATTTTAAGAAATAAAAAGAGATAGAAATCACCTCAAGACTAAAAATCTAGATGTGATTTTTTTAATTTAATTTTAAAGAATTAGAATTAGCTCTTTAAATTCGCTTCTTTGCATTTCGAGGGATTTTAATTTCTTATTTTTTCATTCATTAATTTCGTAAAAATTTTAGAGAATAAAAAGGATTTTGACAAGATAGAAAGAATAATAGTAGTAGAGGAGGTAAAAAATGAAAAAAATTATTACGACACGTAAAAGAAATTTGTATCGTTCTATTTTGAAAGTTTTTTTATTCTTTATTGGGATTACTTTATTTTTTCATCTTGTTGGTGTGCAAGCTGGAAGTAGGGACTCAAAATTAGAAAAAAATAGAATGGAGGGGGTTTATGCTGTTGCGAAGTATAATGGAGAGGAACATTTATTTTATTTAAATATGTATACTTTAAATGGAATTGTTTCTTATTGTATTGAAATGGGGAAAGATATTACTACCGAGTGGTATAATTCAACGGAAGATTTTTCTTTGGCATATTTGCCTAAAGAAACGAAAGAATATATTCAATCGATTGCTTATTTTGGTTATCAATACCCTGGACATGATCAGTATTTTTACTATATGGCTGCTCAGGAGTTAATTTGGGAGTATTTGAGTGGGGGATCTATTGAATGGACAAATGAATTTGATAAAAATGGAGCTAGGATTGATATTGAGTCGTATAAAAGAGAAATCTTGTCATTACGAGAGCGCTATTACGCCCATCTTGATTTACTATTTTCTAATTTGGGGAATTATGCTTTAAATGATCATTTTAAGATGTATGTTCGTGGTGGAGATTTATCATTTTATGAAGTTTCTGATAGTGGGCATTCAACGGTTACTATTGAGAATGATTATGTTGATGTAAAGATTGGTACTGATTATGTTGGGAGAGAACATATTGCGATTCGAAAGAAAGAAATTTATGCTAATAAAAGTCGATTTTATTATTATGATAATTCTCAACAATTGATTTCAGCTGGTAATTTTTTGGAGGATACTCGCGAATTTGAATTTAATATTCAAGGAAAAGGTGCTTCATTTTTAGTTATTGATGGGGAAACAAAAGAAAATGTTCCTTATGGACAAGCTACTTTTGAGGGAGCGACTTATCAACTTTATACGGAAGACAATCAATTTATAGAAGAATTTTCAGTAAATGAAAATGGAAAGGGATATGTTGATAACTTGCCGTATGGTAATTATATTGTTCGTCAAATTAAGGAAAGTAGAGGTTATTTGTTAAATGAGGAAGCAGTTTATTTTTCTTTGGGAGATTCAAATGATCCTGTTTTGTTAGAAGAATATCTTTATTATCAAGAAGTTCGGATCTATAAAAAGTACGATTTTGAAAATACAGGAAAACTGATATGGGAAGATAATATTCAATTTGAAATTTTAGATTTTAAAGGAGAAAAATATACTGAAGTTGTTACGAATAAGGATGGTTATGCAACTTTTAGAGTTCCTTATGGATTTTATACGATTCATCAAATTAATACATTATTTGGATATAAAAAAGTTGAAGATGTTGGTTTTGGAATTTATCAGTATTTAGATAGGTATACTGTTATTAATTTAGTTGATGATTATATTTTATGTAAAATAAAGTTAGTTTTGATTGATCAAGAAAATAATAAAAAAGTTTCTTCAGATAGTTTTTCTTATAAAATTTTTGATGTGAATAAGAAAGAATATTTAAAGAAAGATGATCAAGAAATTTTTCATACAGATTCTAATGGTGAATTACTTTTTCCGTTGGAACTTGGTTATGGAGATTATCTCGTTGAGGAAGTTGATGTTGCTTCAGGTTATTTGCCTCTTCATCAAAAAATTTCTATTACATTGAATGAGAATAGTGTGATGCAAATGGTAGATGGGAATTTGATTTATACGGAAAATGTTAATCAACAATTGGTAAAGGGAACCGTTACTATTTTAACAAAAAAAGAGGTTCCAATTTTTAAAAAAGATAAATACATTTATTCTAAAAAAGTAAGGAGTCACGTAGAGGTTGATTTAATTAGTCAAGAGGATATTGTTTTGTATGGTGAGACATTATATTCAGCAGGAGAAGTGATTAAGACGATTTCTACGGGAACAAGAGGAGAAGAAAAAATATCTTTGTTGTTAGGAAAATATTGTGTAAGAGATAAAGAAATTTCTGAAGAAAAATGTTTTTCTTTAGAAGATAAAAGTAATGGAAAGGAAGAAATTACTTGGCAGATTGAATTTTTGAAAAAAGTGCCAAGAATGGGTATTTCATATCATAATCAAGATAATAATGGAGACAATATTAAAGGGACAATTGCGGAAGTTAAAAATGAAGATAATGATGTTGTTTATCGTGGAATTACGGATGATGATGGTAATTTTCTTATTTCTGATTTGCCTTCTGGAAAGTACTGTTTCTTTCAGAAAAAAATTGCTCAAAAATATTTAATTCGTAGCGAAGAACAATGTGTTGAAATCTCTGAACAAAAAGATTTATGGAATGTTTTGTCGGTTAATCAAATTTCCTCTCATATTATTTCGGTTCCTGATACTTTTGAGGAGAAAGATCACATTTTAAAGTTAATTTCTATTATTCTATTTTTGATGCTTGGAGGAATTTTTTATCAAAAGGTTTATCGTCGTAGTCATTAGTTTTATTATTCTTATTTTTTTAACTGTTTGGCAGGAAGATGATGATTTTGAAAAAGAAGAATTGAAATTTTTATCTTATCATTTTACTATACGAAATCATAGTAGAATGTTTGGAAATAGAAATTATTGGTTGAATTTAGAGATTCCCTCTGTGGGATTTAATGATTATATTTACGATAAAAATAGTTCTTTAAATGATTCAAATGTTCATTTTGCTTTATTAAAAGATAGCGATTTAACGAAGAATATTTATTATTTTGTTGGTCATTCAGGATATGGGAATCGTAGTTATTTTAATTCTTTACATTCTTTAAAAAAGGGGGATGTTGTTATTGTAAGGTTTTTCGAGAAAAGTTTATACTATATTGTTTATTCTCTTTATTTAATAGAAAAAGATGGATATATGCTTACGGATGATGAAGAAGATGTTTTGTATTTGATTACGTGCAGTTTAAAAGAGGAAAATAAGCAACTTGTTATAAAGGCTTATTTGACAAATTAATTGATTTTTTTCGTGTATTTGTTTATTTTTGTGGACATGATTTGCAATAATTGTTACAATTTAGATGGTGATAGAGATGAGTAGAATAATTGAAAACTTGAAAAGTAGAGCAAAACAAAATAAGAAAACTATTGTTTTGCCTGAAACTATGGATAGAAGAGTTTTGGAAGCTGCTAATGTTATTTTACAAGAAGGAATTGCAAATATTATTTTGATTGGAAAGAAAGAGGAGGTGCTTAAAAATAGTGATGGGCTTTGTTTGGCTAGTGCAAAAATTATTGATCCATTTACGGATCCATTAACCGAACTTCTTCAGCAAAAATTGTATGTTCTTCGTAAAGATAAAGGAATGACTTTGGAAGAAGCTTATCGATTATTGACGGAAGATTATATGTATTATGCTTGTATGCTAGTGAAAGAAGGATATGCTGATGGTGCGGTTAGTGGTGCGTGTCATTCGACTTCGAATACATTGCGACCGGCTTTGCAAATTTTGAAGACCAAACCAGGAGTAAAATTGGTGTCTGCTTTTTTCTTAATGGTTGTTCCTGATTGTTCTTATGGGGATAATGGTACATTTTTATTTGCTGATTCTGGTTTAGAACAGAATCCTGATCCAGAGAAACTTTCTTGTATTGCGGCTTCAAGTGCAGAGTCATTTCAACTATTAACTGAACATGAACCAATCGTTGCTATGTTGTCTCATTCTACTAAGGGAAGTGCAACGCATGCTGATGTTGATAAGGTAGTAGAGGCTACAAGATTAGCAAAAGAAAACTTTTCTCAATATAAAATTGATGGTGAATTGCAATTAGATGCAGCAATTATTCCGGAAGTTGCGCAATCTAAGGCGCCTAATAGTGGGGTTGCTGGTCGTGCTAATGTTTTAATATTTCCTGATTTAGATGCCGGAAATATTGGATATAAGTTGGTTCAACGGTTGGCAAAAGCTGAGGCTTATGGACCAATTTGTCAAGGAATTGCAATGCCTGTGAATGATTTGTCTAGAGGTTGCAGTGTATCAGATATTGTTGGGGCGGTTGCTATTACTGCTGTTCAAGCAATTGGTAGTAAAGAAAATAGAAAAGAGGAAATTTATGAATAAAATAAAAGTTGTCCAATATGGATGTGGAAAAATGAGTATTTATACAATGAAGTATGCAATGGAACAAGGAATGGAGATAGTTGGCGCTATTGACATTAATCCTGATGTTATTGGAAAAGATGTTGGGGAGATTATTGGAATATCAGATATTGGAGTAAAAGTTGTAAGTGTTGAGTATGCTGAGGAAATGTTAAAAAAAGTTTCTCCTGATATTTGCATTATTACAACAATGAGTTTGATGAAAGATGTGAAAGATGCTTTCTTATTATGTGCAAAATTGGGAATTAATGCAATTAGTACTTGTGAGGAAGCCTTTTATCCGATGAATTCAAATCCTAAATTAACAGAAAAAATTGATAGATTGGCTAAAGAGAATAATTGTACAATTACTGGCTCTGGTTATCAAGATGCTTTTTGGGGAAATTTAATTACTACTCTTGCAGGGGCAACGCATGGAATTACTAAAATATCTGGAAGCAGTAGTTATAATGTTGAAGATTATGGGATTGCTTTAGCTAAAGCGCATGGAGCTGGTC
>CAKPAK010000073.1 GCA_934132915.1 uncultured Bacilli bacterium | reverse complement strand
GAAATTTTAGCACTATACTATTCAGTTGTTGCTTTATCAGATTTAACAGCAGCATAGTTAGAGAATGTAGCAGTAACCTCACTACCCTGTGCAGATACGAATGTTACAGTTCCTTTAAAGAATTGAATTCCAGATGTACCACTATCTCCACCAGTTGTAACACCTTCTTGTCCAGCAGTTTGGTTTTTACCAGTTTCAGTTAACCATACTACAATATAGTAAACCTGTCCATCAGTGTATTTACTATTACTGTCACTAGCAGCAGCAGTTGGAACAATAGTCGTAGCATCTGCATTTTTTGTTCCTTTAGGGTCTATTCTTTGGTTAAATACTAACGCAGAAGTTACATCAGTTTTACGGTCAAATGATTCAGTCGCAGCAGCATCACCTGGCATAGTCAAGATATGATCACTTACACGAATGTAGTTCATATTAATAATATCATAATTATTTCCTGCAATTGTACCAGATTTAGTAACATCAGTAAAATCTTTTTTTATTTGGTCAGTATTAAGTCCACTTGTTGCAGAAACGGCATCTTCTTGCTTATCTATTGCAACCCAGTTACTGTCAACATTAGTTCCAGTTGCTCTGGTAGTTGTTCTACCAACTGTAGTACATCCAGTTAATGCATTATCAGTTCCAGTACAAAATACTTGTGCCCATCTCATTGTTGTAGCATTAGGTGTTCCTGTTCCTTCCGGTCCTTTATTTGTGGCAGTATAATCTGCAGGTACAGTAGCGCTATCACTACCACCTTGTAATGCAACATATCCATCTAGGAACATACCAGCAGTACCATTATTGGTAACTGAAATTTTATAAATTTGGCAAACGGCGTTTCCGTTATCATCTACACAAATTTGTGGAGTTCCAGTTGAAGCATTGACATCAGTCTTATTATTTCCTTTTACTGCAGCTTCAACCATTGAGTTTGACATTGGAATCATACCACCTAGTTTTTCATCAGCAGTAGTTACTTTATGAACATCTAGTCCAAAACTAACTGAAGCCATGTTACCAGTGATATTTGTAGCATTAGTAGCTGTTGCAGTAAAGTATGCAAATGTTGCACCAATGATAGCTACAACTAATGTTGCAACACCAATTACACCGTAAAATATTCCCCTTCCATTATTTTTTTGTTCTTTCATCTTTTATCTTTCCTCCTTACTATAATGAGTATAACAAAAATAAAATAAAAATACAAGACATTTTATCACTTTTTTTCACATAAAAATTAACAAAAAATTAATTTATCAAAAAGAAAAAGAAGATAAAGACTATCTTCCATAAACATTATATAAAAACTTACCCAATTCAATACTAGCAATAGTTACCCCAACTAAAATAACTAATAAAATTAATAAATTAGCAATTCCTTTACTCCCAATATGATTCTTTTGAACCTCTTCTACTTTTTGCATCTCCTTCTGTTCCTCTACCGAAACAGAAGTATCACCAGGAATCGGACGAAATGCTGTTGTGCCATCCAAATCAACATGATTTACTGGCTGTGGAGCAAAAACAGCAGACGGTGTATTTAAGGAAGCACTATTTACTGGACTACTACTTGCTGATGGTGCTCCAAAAATGGAGTCAGAACTTGATTGTTGTCCTACTTGTCCATTACTTGTTGGTGCTACCTCATTCACTGGAGTATTTGCAACAGGAGATGCAAAAATATCATTACTTACAGTTTGTGGTTTTACTTCCTCTGTAATAGAAGGAACAGGGTTAGGGATAACGGGAGGAATAGGAGTACTAGGCGCAACATTATCAAAAATACTACTTCCCGTTGTTGGAGCAACAGGTGGAGTTGTGTTCTCTACTACCTTTTCTTGAACAGGAGCAGGACCAAAAGGATTCATCCCCATAAATGGATTAACTTCATCTTTTTTCTCTACTCCAACTTTCAATCCTTCTACAAAATTAGGCATTTGTTCCTTCAACCACGCAACAAACTTACTATCCTCACTTGTTTTTTCCAGAATAATAATTTTCTGATCAATTCGACTAGCATCCACCCCATTTTCAGTTACTTTTTTATAGATTTCACTAGTAATAGCCCCCATTTTCTTCACTTCATCAAATAACTTTTGTTTATCATTAGAATTAACAACCGCAACATACTCTTCCTCAACAAACATCGGATACACTAAAATAAAATCCTGATAAGTATTTTTGATAAAATCATAAGAATCATTAATTTCTTTTAATAAACTATCCTTACTTTCATTTCCTGTTTGTAAATCATCAAAAAAACGCTTTTGATGAAGATCAAGTAAAACATTAATATTTCCCAAAACATTCTTAGGCATTACCGCAACATACTGTCCACCAACCGCACTATTCACAGGATAAACCGTAAACTTATCATTTTCTAAAAAAGCACTTACACCCGCTAATGTCATATCAACACCTCTTTCTACTATATCCCAATTATAATATAGAAGAATTTATTTTTCAAGTAGCTACTTGAAAAAAAATAGAAATTATAGTATAATCTTAAATATTGGTGAGAAAACTTTTATTAAATTTTATATTATTTTATTTTGTGAACGGTTTTTAAATATTTTAGAAAGGATGTAAAATGAAAGAAGAAAATACAACCAAAGTCTTCGCTCTAGGTGGACTAGGCGAAGTTGGAAAAAATATGTACTGTGTACAAAATAAAGATGAAATCGTCATCATTGACTCAGGAGTAATGTTTCCTGAAGATGATTTACTAGGAATTGACTATGTCATTCCTGATTATACTTATTTAAAAGTAAACGAAGATAAAATTAAAGCACTATTAATTACACACGGCCATGAAGACCATATTGGGAGCATTCCCTTTTTGCTACAAAGCGTAAATATTCCAAAAATTTATGCACCAGCTCAAGCAAAAGCTTTAATTGATAAAAAATTAGAAGAAAAAAATATCAAATATAAAAATTTAATTATTTATAACGAAAATACAAAAATCAAAACCAAATATTTTAATATAGAATTTTTTAGAACAACTCACTCAATACCAGACTCTCATGGAATCGCCATAAAAACCCCAAACGGAACAATCGTGATGACCGGAGATTTTAAAATTGATTTAACGCCAATTGGCCCAATGTCTAATATTCATAAAATGGCCAGAATCGGAGAAGAAGGAGTCCGTCTTCTAATGAGTGACTCAACCAATGCTACCATTCCAGGAACTTCCTTAAGTGAATCGGTTGTCGATGAAAATTTAAGTGAAATATTTGCAAATGAAAAACAAAATCGTATCATACTAGCAACATTTGCTTCAAATATTTACAGACTAAAGCATATCATTGAAATATGCCGCAAAAACAAAAGAAAAGTTGCCCTATTTGGAAGAAGTATGGATACCTCTATTGATATTGCCATCAAATGTGGCTATATCAAAGATAAAAAAATCATTGTGACTCCAGAAGAAGCCAATCGCCTAAAACCATCTCAAGTATGTCTTCTTTGCACAGGAAGTCAAGGAGAACCATTAGCCGCATTATCTAGAATAGCAAATGGAAGTCATAAACAAATTAAACTAACACCAAATGACATTGTTATTTTCTCCTCTTCCCCAATTCCGGGAAATGCTGCTAGCGTAGCCAAAACAATCAATAAACTTTACCTAAAAGGAGTAAAAGTATATACCAATGGCACTACCGAGATCCATTCCTCCGGACATGGCTGTCAAAATGAATTAAAGTTAATGATTCGCTTATTCAAACCAGAATATTTTGCCCCATATCACGGAGAATACAGAATGTTAAAAACCCATTGCGACTTAGCCGTAACTTGTGATATATCAAAAGAAAATACCTTTATCTTACAAAATGGTGACATCTTAAATTTAACCAAAGATAAAGTTTTCAAAGAAGGACATGTTCCTGCTGACGACATTTATGTTGATGGATCTAGAATTGGAGACGTTGGAACAACCGTAATTAAAGATAGAAAACTAATGTCATCCAATGGAATCCTTGTTATCATCGCCAACATTGATCTACAAGCAAAAAAACTACTAGCCAAACCAATGGTAACAACAAGAGGATATATCTTAGTAAACGAAAATGAAACCTTAATCAAACAAATCGAAAGAAATGCAGGAACAATTATTGAAAATAAATTAAAAACGAAAAATGTCAATTACACCGACATCAAATCAGAATTAATCAATAATTTAATGCCATTTTTATCCGATAAAACCGGTAGAGTTCCCATCATTTTACCAATTATTATGAATATCAATACAAAAGAAGAACCTAGTCAATCAAAAAACTAAGTTCTTCTTTATTTTTTTGTCTCCTGATAATAATGAATTTCCCAAAGATGATCAACCACTTCCTCCAAAAGTTCATCATCTGTTTCCACCAAAATATTTTCTAACTGGAAAATTAAATCCCGAATACTATCCATTCCATCATAGCAAACCGAATATCGATCAATAACATCCTTATCCAAAAAAGGAATTAATAAACCATGTCCATTATCATAAGATAAATACCTACGATAATCTTCATTCATTAAAATATCCCCTTAGTATAAAAACTATAAGTAATGGTTTCATTATAATAACTCCTATCCCGAACCGCAATTCTAAAATCAAAATTTCGTTTACCACTAATTGGATAAAGTCCTAAATTATAATGACGATACTCTCCATCAAAAGAATATTCTAAATCCCCCAAATTAAAAATCTTATCATCCAAATAAATAACATACTCATCATCAAACGAACTAATCTTTAATATCAAATAAACCGACATCTTCTGACTTCGATCACTACTCACCATAACCTTCTTTATCTCTCCATAATTAGAAATATCAACACTAGCACGACTACCCACATTCATTTTATCCAAATTCTCCCGATAATCACTACTGGCTTTAACACAAAGTGGTACCGCAATCACAAGAAATAAAACAAGTACAAAAATTTCTCCCAAAATCCCTTTCATATCCTTATCCATCCAAAACCCCCCTTAATTGACTTTATATTTTACTATAAAGTAACTAAGAAGTCAAGCGAAAATTTCTCATTTGTTTACAAAATACTGATCCATCAATCAACCCTAATTTTTTGCCCAACATAAATTTTATCAACATCCAAAATCGAATTTAAATCCCGCAAACGAATAACACTAGTTTGATATAAAGAAGCTATTTTAGATAAAGTATCTCCCTTTTTAACAATGTAATAATTATTCTTTTGTTCCAAAGATATTCTAGGAATCTTCAACACTTGCCCAACATAAATTCGATTAATATCTTTTATCCCATTATAAACAGCAAGTTCTTCAGAAGTACTTTGAAACAAAGAAGCAATCTCATTTAAAGTATCTCCACTTTTAACAACATAAGAAAGAATTTTCGTCTTTCCCTTCAACTTTTCATTCACCAAACGCTGAACCTCTTCATAAGAATAACCAGCTTGCGAAAGTAACCGTCTCCTCTCCTCACCATTTCCCCATTTTCCTTCTAACACTTCCTGAACAACAAAAGAAAGATCATTTGTATCTCCTCTCATTAAAAAAGAAAAATCACCATACATTTGATTAAAATCTACCGTATTATCCTCAATTCCTTTTACTCTTCCCTTATCTGTATATTGCCATAAATCACACGTTAAACTAGGTTTATCTACACCATAATGAGCAAGCCATATCCTATACCCTTTTTCTCTAAGCAAATCATAATCTAAATAATGAACAAACCAATCCCGATTAGCATATACCCCTACTTCATATCCCAAGTTTCTAAAATAATCACAATAATTTACAGCTATAAAAATTTTATTCATGAAATACAGTGATTATAATAAATAAAATTATAGAGATTTACTTAAAAAATTATCTAGAAATTTTAAAAATAAAAAATGAAATTTATAGAATTATTTTTGTTATAGAAAGAAGAATTG
>CAKPAK010000072.1 GCA_934132915.1 uncultured Bacilli bacterium | reverse complement strand
TAAAATCCCGCTTATGTTTAATTTTTTTCAGGACATTTTCCTAAATTATTGACATAAAATTAACTAAATCGAAATAAATTATTCATCAGTATAAAGTAAAAGTTGAATTAAAAAGTTAAATTTCACCATAACAACAATATTCCAAAATTCACATATTTTTAAATTACAATTTACCTATATATAAAACTAAATTCCAGTTCAGCAATATATCCATATAAAGAAATAAAAAAGGTAGAAAACAGAATTTATTTTTCAGTCCTTCAAAATTCAATAGATCTACTAAAAAAATTGTTATAAAGTTATTTATAGCAGTTTAAAGTCTTATAATAAATAGTTTGATTTTGGTATTCTTTAAGAATTTTAAAAGAATAAACGCAATAAAAATCACATCTAATATTTAGATGTGATTGCTTAGTTGCACTGAATTTTGAAGAACCATTTTTCTATCTTTTTCTATTTTAATCCCCTTTTTAATTATCAAAATTGAACCATTATTCAAAAACTAAAATCGCAAATCAGCTCTTTCCAGCCAGGAAAGAGAAATAAGAAAATGCCTAATTCTAGTCCTTTCCAACTCATTAAACCAAATTAATATTCTAACCAAAGATTTTTTTGTTTCAATTCTTGAATCATCTTTTCATGCTCACGTAAAGTTTTACTAAAATAAATTTTCTTATTTTTATCCGCAACAAAATACAAATAAGAACTATTATCCGGATTTAAAACAGCCTCAATCGAATCCAAAGTAGGATTACAAATCGGAGAAATGGGTAATTTTTTATAAGTTGCACATCGAGTATTATAAGAATTGCACGTACTAATCTCACTAGAATATAAATCTCTTTCTCCCATATCGACTTTTGCTCCATAATAAGTAGTAACATCACTTCCCAAATTCATTCCTTGACTTAAACGATTTTGAAAAACAGAAACAATTCCTCTTTTATCTTCCAAAGTATTTCCTTCCAATTCTACGATCGATGCTAACGTAAAAATTTCATGAATAGAAAATTGACTAGAAAGAATCTCTTCCTTTTTTTCAGACAGTTTCTTTTCTGTATCAGCCAACATAATATCAAAAATTTTTTCGATCGACTCACTTGAAGAAGAAAAATTATAAGTATTTGGATATAAATAACCTTCCAATGAATAATAAATATCACGATTTAAAATATCATCCGTTAAAAACCAATACTTTCCGATCATCCGTTTCAAATATTCCTCATTTTTCAATGTATCGTAAATTTCCTCTTCTGAATGAGTTGTATATTCTGCAATCGTTTTAGCAATTTTACGGACATTCCATCCCTCTTTAAAAGTAATTGTAATCTCATCACTATTACTACCTCGACCTTCAAATAATATTTTCACAACTTCAGAAACATCCATATTAGGTGCTAACTGATAAGTCGCCGCTTTTAAATTATGATAATTTGTAAACTTAACATAAAGAAGAAAAACTAATTTATTACGAATAATTCCTCTCTCATATAAAGTCTCAGCAATTGATTCTACTCCACCAGGCTTTATTTCAACTACTCTCTTTTCAGAATCATCACTAGGAGCACTCATTTCATAGCGAAATATTGACCAACCAAAAAGAAAAAGGCAAAGTAAAAACACAATAACAGCGATATAAATATTATGCAAAATCTTCATATTTAAATTCCCACAATTTATGATTTTTGATTTTCTTCTTGAATAGACTCTAAAATTGTTTCAACGATTTTCCATTCACGTTCAGATTCAATTGGTTTTAACTCCATATTTTCTGATTTAGAATCAAAAATTGAAGCATATACACGAATATTTCCATCATCATCCGTAGTATTATCAGTATAAACGATATAACTTTTATTCGTTTCTTCTGAATCAAAAGTAAACAATACTTCGCAAGTAACTTCCTTTCCATTTTCATCTAAAACCTGAAATGTATTTTTTTCTTCCATCTTATTTTCCACCTTTCCTATCTAAAAAACTTTGTAAAATAATTTGAGCGGCTAAACCATCCACTTTCTTTTTTCGCTTTTTGCGAGACAAATCAGCCGAAATCAAAATTTGATTTGATATTACCGAAGTAAGACGCTCATCTTCCATAAAAACCTCAATATTGAAATTTTCTTCTAATATTTCTTTAAAATGCAAAGTAATTTCTGCCCTAGTCCCAACGGTCCCGTTCATATTAAGGGGATACCCCAAAATAATTTTTTGAATTCCGTAGGTATCTATAATTTCTTTAAGCGGCAATAATGTAGCCAAGTAATCATCATCTGAAAAGCGTAGCGTTGTAAGAACACTAGCAATCATTAAAGATTCATCACTAATAGCAATACCCAAAGTTTTACTTCCTAAATCCAAACCTAAATATCTCATAACCCTCCTAACAAAATGAAGAACAAATAATAACCACGATCACATTAATTGTCTATCCAAAAAATACTGATAAATCTGATACCAACTATAAACACGATGCACATTTTTTTTAGAAATTTTCAAGTTATACGGAGCATCAAAACATAAAACAGGAATATAATCACTAATTTCACAAACATTACTAGCTTTATCTTCAATCATGATATCCAACTTATGTTTCAAACACTTATCTTTCTTTTTTCCAGGACCAGCAATAATTTCATCATAAGGAATATTATTTTTTCTCAACCATTCTTCTACATAAAAATTCATTGTATTAGCATACTGATTAGTTAAATAACGATTATCTCTAGCGGTCAAAATAACAATTTCATGTCCCATTTCTTTCAATAATTTAAGAATACTCCCCGCATATGGCCGAGTTGGAATAGAAACCATCAAATCAAAAATATACTCTCTCCAAAACTTATAATTTTCTTCATCAGTAAGTTCAAATTGCTTTTCTATCATATACTCTTCAGGATGAAATCCACGATGAATATGATTATCAATACAGAACTTAAACCCACAAGAATAGTGCCATTGTCCAATATCATTCAAAACACCATCAATATCTACACCTATCCTCATCTTACACATCCTTACTATACAAACTAATTGTACCATAAATTATTCTATTTGCAAAGAAAAATATAGGAATCACTTGAAATTTTTTTGATTTGCTGCATTGCAAAGGTTTTAAACATTAACAAAAAAAAAGAAAGTTTTATCAACTTTCTAGATTAATTTTCCTTCTTTTTAGAAGATTTGAATAAAACAATACCACCAACAAAAGTAATTAAAGTACCAACAACAGTGGAAGTTATTGTTTTATAAGAACCTGTACTCTCAACCGGAACTTCTTCTCCTCCATTACCACTAGGTAAATCCTTAGAATTAGGAGAATTATACATAACCACTTTTGTTACACTTCCATCATCCTTAACCGTAAAAGTAACTGTTTCAGTAGATAAAATATAACCGTTTGGCGCAATAGTTTCTGTCAATGTATAAATACCAGCAGTTAAATTCTCAATCAAATGTGGTTTATCAGTAGAAACCCAAGTATCGATAACCTTACCATCATAATCTTTCACAACCAAAGTAGCACCAGGCAATTCTTTTCCTGTCGTTGCATCCTGCTTACTAATAGAAACCCCACCAGGAGTAGAACTTTTTTGATTGTACATAATGACCTTATCTATTGTCTTACCATCTTGATTATATACTTTACCATCTTCTCCAATTTTAAAAGTAATCGTCTCGCTACTCTTAGTATAACCATCTGGAGCAATGGTTTCTGTCAATGTATAAGTACCAACAGCAAGTCCCTTAATTACATAAGGTTTTGTTGAAGATGTCCATTTCACAACTTCTTTTCCATCACTATTCTTTATTACTAAAGTAGCACCGGGCAACTCAGTACTATTTGCAATATCTTGCTTACTAACTGTAACAGACATTTTTTCATTTTTAAAAGCAATAAAACTAATTTCAATTCCATTAGAATTTTTTACTTTACCGCTAGCATCAACAGAAAATTTAATTTGTGTAGAACTTAATTTATAACCAGTAGGCGCTTTTGTTTCTTTAACAACATAACTACCTTCTGTTAAACCAGAAACTTTATGTTTTTGACCATCACTAGTCCAACTATCAACCACTACACCCTTTGAGTTTAAAACCTGCAATTCAGCCCCTTTTAAAGCTAAACCATTAGCATCGGTTTTTAAAATTTCTATAGAAGTACTCTCATGAAGAGATAAACTACCATCACTAGAAGCCGTTAAGGTGTTCTTATAAGGAACTACCATTTTTTGATAACTACTATCACTTGGCGTATAATAGTAAGCCTCATAAACATCTTTTGAATTACTAACTTTAAAACTAATCGAAGTATTTAAAGCAGTAATAGAACTTTTAGGAATCTTAAAATACAAATTCTTTCCATCAATAGAGTAACCAGTACCAGTAGGTGCCGAAGTAAGACTAACATTAAACTTACCCGTAGAACTCTCTACAAGTACAGCAGACGAAATATACGTTTGCCCATCTTGACTAAGTGTAAATTTTACACCATTTGTATTAACAGAAATAGTAGGTTTACTATTATCTATCTTAGATGAATTACTAAGTGCCGTATTGACTAATGACTTAATTTTTTTAGCCGTACTAGAACTACTAGAATTTAAAGTGCTTTGAAAAACAGTAATATCAGAATAAGCACCTGGCATTATTCCTTTTTTAACCATATAGACCCACATTGCAGTTTGATAAACAAAGAAAGAACTATCACTTTTAGCATTAAAAGACTCTTTCATAATGTAATTCAATCCATCGTCATCAACCAAACTCCCTTTTTTGTACTTAATACTTTTAACTGGTGGATGTTTTGCATAATATGCACAATAAGCATATTTGCCAGAAGATGTCTTCTTCACACGGAAAGTAGTTGGAAAAGACATCGGTTTCTTAGAAATAGTATAATGTGTCATCGTAAGAGAAGACGCAACCGACTCAGCACTAACTCCTACAGTAACAAAGCATACAGCAACCACTAAGAACATTTTTAAAAGTTTACTTTTTAGAAATTTTTTCATCTCTATTCCCCCTTTTGTTAGTAACATATTCTATCACCTTTTTAAGGAGATGTCAATAATTTTATAGCACCTTAACAGGATAAAAATATAAATTTATTTTAAAATCTTATTAAATTCTTTTAAATAAAGGACTAATGAGAAATTTATACTTGAAAAACAGTTAACTTCGTATATGATTAAATCCTTGTTTATTAGTCATTTCTAGTATAATTAATTATCATAATTAGTAGCTTTTATCTGTCGAGTATGAAAATTTTATTATTGATTTTGACTCAAAAGTAAATATTTTTGTAAAAATTATAGTAAGAGAATATCAATGTTTTTAATAATTTATTTCCCTTACTTTTAACGTCAAATAAAATATCTACATTCTAATTTTTCAAAAATAAAAAGCGATTTACAATGCAAAAAACACGTCTTTCAAACATTTATACAAAAAATTTTTCCCCATTCAATCCTCCCTAAACCTTCCCTAACCCTTGTAAGCAATCTCACTAAAGATCCCATTAAAGATAGACTCAAATTACGCATAAAAAAACTACTTCAAAAATAAAGAAGCAGAAAATTTATTCAAACGAACACATCAAACTGTTCGGATAATTACTAAGTGGTGTCCCCAAGGTGATTCGAACACCTGACCGATCGCTTAGAAGGCGATTGCTCTATCCAGCTGAGCTATGGAGACATTTCTCAATCAGATAGACCAATTATACTACATTAATATCTTTTATTCAAGCATTTTTGAAGAATTTTTATAAATTTCTTCATTATTCACCAAAAAAACAACTTCCCGAGTCGAAAAATTATCTAAAACCGAAAAAGAAATCGTATAAAGAACCGGGTTTTTAACACTTTTAAATTACAAAATTCCAACAAAGTATTTAATATACTGGTTTTTTCTGTCAATTTTTAAT
>CAKPAK010000071.1 GCA_934132915.1 uncultured Bacilli bacterium | reverse complement strand
ATTTAAGACAAAAAACGAGAGTAAAATCCCGCTTATGTTTAATTTTTTTCAGGACATTTTCCTAAATTATTGACAATGAAATTACAGAAAAATATCAAAATCACAACCTCACATCCCACTTTTCAAACAAAGAAAAATCAACATAACCATTTTATTCAATAAAGATCTTCTTCCAAAGTATTTTTCTCCTAAAATCCCTTAATTAAATAAAGAGAATTTTTCCGATTGGTCGTTGGAATGCCTAAATAAATTTTTCCATTATAAATACTCATTCCCTCCGATTCTCCACCATTTTTTACACTAAATGAAACCGAATCTTCCATTTTCTTCGTCTGAATATTATATTTCTTTAAAATAAAACTTCGATTTCCATCAAAAACATATAAATAATTTTGATATAATTCAAGCCCTTGATACCCACTAGGAATAGAAAAACTCGATATTAACGAAACATCGCCAAGCAAAAATTTATCTAACCGATAGACATTTACTTTCCCTTTAGAAGATAATGCTATCTGATTATGCTCCTCATCAACCGCAACTTCTGGATTAGCAGCATAACTAGAATCACTTCCTATTTTTTTAATTCGACTATGATAAGTATCTTTTTCCAATTTACCATCACGATAATAATCCGAACTCTTCACCAAAGTTAATGATTTCCCATTCTTCGCTAAAGCAATCGAAACATCAGGAATCATCTCTACCCCACCTACTTTATCATTACTATTAAAATACGCATGTGCCACCCCATGATAACTTCCTCCATAACCAAGACTTCCCTTATAAGTATAAGCAAAATGATTTAAATACAACTCATCATTTTCCGTCACATCAAAAGATTGAGCGTGCCCAGCATATTCTAAATAAGCAATCTGATAATTTTGATTACTCCTTGTCACCCGCAAAATATAAGTCGCAGATACTTGCTTTAATGTTCCCTCATGCCCCAATTTTTGATAAGTTTGATTTGTTTTTACCCAAGCACCTCGTCCCGCATAACTAAAATAAAGATACTTCTTCGTAATCGCAAAATTTTGCATTGGTACTTTACCCTTCCCATTATTCACATACCTTAAAGTAAATTCATCAACACACTCATACAACTTAACTTTCTTAGAATTTTTTGTCGTCAATGTCCTTAAAACCTTATTTTCATCACAATTCTCTATCTTAGATAAATCCGTTTTAGTTTGATAAGAAGAAGTATCTTTATCATTTGAAGGTTTACTCCCATAGGAAGTTGAAGAATGACTCGCAATCACCCCCGATCCAACAGTCGTATCTACCGTTGGTGCCGAATCATTCGCTGTCCGATTTTCCAAATTTAATTTTTCTTCTTCCTCATAAAGAGAAATATTTTCTAAAGTGGCTTCTTTATTTAAACAATTTAAGTAACTAATCCCCATATCGCCAAATAATGTCATCGCCCCACGAACTAGAGATGGAACAAGAAAAAAAGCAATCGCAACAATGACTCTCTTTAATGCCAAAGTAAAATTTTTCTTCATACTATCAACCCCAGAAGCAATAACACTCTTCCCAAAATCAATTGATAACATAACAAGCAAAATAATTGGCACCAAAATCGTAATCACTTTTAATAATTCTTTCACAAAATAAATAATCTTTAATATCCCCGATCCACCACAAGGAATTTGAATCTCCAAAAATATATTCATCTCTCCATCCCCTCTTACACTTATTTTCTACTCCTCTAGTATAGCATGGATAAAAAGCTTTGTAAAACAGAACACCCGAATTTTTTAAAGTTTTAACCAAAACTCTCTTCAAGAGAAATCCCCCCCACCTACTAAAGAAGTTTACCAATCAAGAAAAAAGAAACAACTTGACAAAGAAAAAAGAAACTTTATAATAGCAATCAAAAACAAAAAAGGAGAAATCACTATGTATCACCATCAACTTTTAGAAGAAATAAACGATTTAGAATATCAAATTAAAAACAACAAAAAAATCAACCGACAAAGAAAAATCATCAAAAATCTAAAAATTTATAAAAGTACCCTAAAATACCTATCCCCCTATATCCTAAGTCTAACATTAACTGTACCATTTTTAAATATAATTGGCTTAGGCTATCCCTTTAAAAAAGATTACCAAAAAGAATATCTACATCAAGAAAAAACCATCACCACCAAAACCCAAACAACAACCAAAGAACAATACCAAAAATTTAAAAACGAGAACGATAAATTATATTGCTACAGAACCTGGATAAAGAAAAATAATTGTTACCAAAGAGAAGTAAAAATTTATAATCTCCACTACCTTACAGAAGAAGAAATCACCAACCTATTAAAGGATATCACCCAAACAAGAGAAAATATTCTAACTACTCCCATCACCACCTACACAGAAACCAAATATGACCCACCAAAATCATTTCAAAGCTACAACGAAGCCAAAATTTACAGCATCGATAAAAAAAATTTCAAAGAAAAAGAAGAGCCATTCACCAGAAACCTCCTTTCAACATTCCTCTACATCTTTATTAATACCCTCACTATCCCAACCATAAAAATTACCAAAAATGAAGAATTATACGAAAAAACAGAACCCATAAAAGAACAATATCAACCCATCGATGGAAAAATACTAGAAAAAAAACTAAAAATCAAAAAAGAAAATTACAATCGCCTAATCGACGAATAAAAGGAGAAAAAGAATGAATGAACAATTATGGAAAATCCTCTCCCCAACCGCAAATGATACATTTGCAAAAATGAAAGGAAAAGAACTTCAAGAAATTCTTTACTTTCTAAAAGACTTTTACCTAAAACCTAAAGAAATATTAAACATCAATAAAAAAAATACCTTTGGATTAGAAATTGAATTTGAACAAGCCAACTATGAAAAAATCAAAAGTTTACTAAAACAAATGCAACCAACCTCTAAGCAACCAACTTCTAAGCGGTCCTGGATTCTAGACAAAGATCTGACTCTAACAAACGGAGGAGAAATTATCTCTCCCCCCCTGACTGACACCACCAAAACTTGGGAATCCTTAACCAAAATATGTACAATGCTAGAAAATAATGCCACCATCGATAAATATTCAGGAGGACACATCCATTTTGGCGCCCAAATCATTGGCAATACAGAACAAAATTGGCTAAATTTCATTAAACTATGGTACACCTACGAAAATATTATCTTTCGCTTTACAAACGGAGAATACACCCAAACAAGACCAAGAATCGATGACATTGCTACCCCTCTTAGTAAAGAATTACAAAGTGACTATCAACACTATCCAAAAGGAAAAATTTCCTTCCCACATACCAGATTTATCCATGGAAAATATAAAGCCATTAACTTTGGACACATCACCAACCCAGAATACTATCAAAAAAGAAACACCATCGAATTCCGTAGCCCAAATGGAACTCTAAACCCCGTTATCTGGCAAAATAATGTCCTTTTCTTTAACAATCTCTTAGAATATGCCAAACAAGAAAATTTCAACACAGATACTATCGAACAAAGATTCCAACACAACCAAGAAAATCAAATCTACACCCTAGAATACTATAACGAAATCTATCTCCAACAAGCTCTAGAATTAGCCGATATGATTTACCAAAATAACCAAGATAAAATCTACTTCCTACGCCAATACTTTAAAGACTTTAATACCTCTCCCCAAAAATACCAAAAAACAAAAAATTTTACAAAAAAATCTTAGTACCAAAATGACTAAGACTTTTTCTTTATCCCACTTACTTCTCCCTTCTCTAGTATCATCTAAAGAAGTATTTTTCTCTCCAAAATAACGATAAATATCCACACCATCATCCCGATCAACCAACAAGTAACCATTCAACTCAGCCACTCGCCAACTGGCCAAATTATCGTGTGCAATCCGGAGTTCAACATCTTGTAATCCCACAATTTTTCAATCAAATGAGGAATAATTTTCGCTAAGATTTTTTCGCCATCCCCCATACTCCATCTTACGAACATGACGGAAAATAGCATACCATACCTCCAAAATCCCCTCAGGCGAAAAGTGAAGACTACGAACAACACCAACATACTGATTCTCACGAACCATACATAAGCCTTACCAACCTCAATATCTGATCAGTCAACCAAGAGAATAAATGATGAGAAATATCCCCTTGTACCTGCTTATCCCGATCCAATGCCATCAATAACGAATAATGCCGAATCTTATCAATCTTCTCCAAATTAAACGTCCGCAAATGAATCATGAAAACAAAATTTTTTCCATAACATAATGCTCAATCTCGGAAACAGAAAGAGTAACTTGTTCCATCGTATCCCGATCACGCAAAGTAACCGTTCCATGATTTAGCGTCTCATCATCAACCGTAACACAAAATGGAGTCCCAATCGCATCCTGTCTCCGATAACGCTTTCCAATACTTCCCGTTTCATCATAACTACACATAAAATACTTAGAAAGTTTTTCCTTAAGCTCTAAAGCGTATTCACTATGATACTTCTTAACAAGAGGCAAAATCGCCACCTTATAAGGTGCAAGAGCCGGAATAAATCCCATCACTTCACGACTCGTACCATCCCCAAGTTCCTCTTCTCGATAACTATCACAAAGAACTGCCAAAGTAAGTCGATCACATCCAACAGAAGATTCAATAACATAAGGAATATATTTCGTATTATCAACCGGATCTAAATACTCCTGAGACACTCCCGAAAATTCCTGATGCCTAGACAAATCATAATTGGTTCGATTATGAGTCCCCCACAATTCTCCCCATCCCATTGGGAATAAATATTCAATATCACAAGCTTCTTTTGCATAATGTGCTAACTTATCGTGATCATGATACCGTAACTTATCCGTATCAATTCCAAGATCACGACAAAAATTCATCGCATATTCCTTATAAAATTTATAAAAACCACTATCCGTCCCTTCCTTACAAAAGAACTGATGCTCCATCTGCTCAAACTCTATCGTTCGAAAAGTAAAATTCCCAGGTGTTATTTCATTTCGAAAAGACTTTCCAATCTGCCCAATTCCAAAAGGAATTTTAGCACGCATCGTCCTTTGAACATTCAAAAAATTAACAAATTCCCCTTGGGCAGTCTCCGGTCTCAAATAAACAAGCCCACTTTTATCCCCCTTAATAACCCCTCGATATGTCTCAAACATCAAATTAAATTCTCGAATATCTGTAAAATCACTCTTCCCACAACGAGGACATTTAATTTCATGTGCCCGAATATACTGAACCATCTCTTCATCAGACATCAAGTCAGGATTAACCTCTTTTGTATAATCACTAATCAAATTATCCGCCCGATACCTAGATTTACAATGCTTACAATCTACTAAAGGATCAGAAAAACTTGTTGTATGCCCACTAGCTTCCCAAACCTTAGGATGCATCAAAATATCCGCATCAATCTCATAACTATTCCGATTCTCCTGAATAAATCGCTTTCTCCATAAATCTTTAATATTATTTTTAAGTCGACTCCCCAAAGGACCATAATCCCAAGTATTTGCAAGTCCTCCATAAATCTCACTTCCCTGATAAACAAAACCATATTGTTTACAATAATTCACCATCTTTTCCATCGTTAACTTTTCCATCATATTCCTCCTCATTAATAAAAAAAGAAAGACCCTAAAAAACATAAGGACGAGTCTCCCCGCGGTTCCACCTTACTTATTCTTCTTTAGAATCTCTCTTTTTCCATCGCTCCATGGATGCCACCCATATCTACGCGTCTCACTCTTAAATTTACTATTATTTTAAAACGAAAATCACAATCTGTCAATCTTTTTCATCCGATTTTGGAATTTTTGAAGTATAATCAATATAGAGGTGAAAAAATGAATTTAGAATATAAAAAAATTCCAATAACAAAAGAAAATATCAAACTCCTAGAAACACTACGATTTGATGCCTACCAAATCTCTCCCACAATCTATCCAATCGAAAACAGTTACTATTTCCACCATCTAAACGATAAACAATACTTAATTCTAGGCGCATTTAATGAAAACAACCTCGTCGCAGCCTGCTACATCACCAACACCCACCAATCTCTTTACATTGACCAACTCTTTGTCAAAAAAGAATTTCAAAGAAAAAAGATAGGAACTCAATTTTTAAATGACATCTTAAAACAAAAAAACATGGTCGAAAACCACTTCCAAACCAAATTCAATTATAGTTATTTAGATAATGCCAAAAATACCAAAAGTTTTTATGAATCCATAGGCTATCAAGAAAAAAATCAATTGATGAGAAAACACCTATAAAGACGCGTCTTTTTAAAACGCGTCTTTTATTCTTCGATCACCCCTAACCAAAAA
>CAKPAK010000070.1 GCA_934132915.1 uncultured Bacilli bacterium | reverse complement strand
AAATTTAAGACAAAAAACGAGAGTAAAATCCCGCTTATGTTTAATTTTTTTCAGGACATTTTCCTAAATTATTGACACCAAAAAAAGAAACTAATTTAAAGCCAATTCCGACAAAAGTTTATCATCAAAATAAGCAATATAAACCAAAATAATTCCCGCTACAAAGATCAATAAACTACTCACAAAAGACAATTTAGCATACCAAACCTCCTCCTCACTAGAAGAAGAATTCAATCCCCAAAGTTCTTGAATACTATCACAAAAATAATAAAAATAAGTCCCTAAAGCAACAACAAAAATAAACAACATCAACCCCCGATATTTCTCCTTACTCTCATCATTTCCATCAATCAAATATTCCCGCTCCTTTTGATTTGCATAAAAAGATAAAAGAATCAATCCAATCAACACAATCCACAACATTTCTTCAATATCTAGTTTTTTTAAACGATTCATTGTTTCCGCATTCATAGTAATATATATGTCAAAAAAAAGAAAACAAACACGCCTTTTGTCCTCTTTTCGTCTTCTACAACCAAACCCCATAAATCAATGCTAACAAACTCAAAATAAATCCAACAATCCAAAACATCTTAACAATATCTCCCTCACTCCAACCAAGACGCTCAAAATGATGGTGAATTGGACTCATCAAAAATACTCTTTTATGAAAAACCACTACCGAAAAAATCTGAATAATCACAGATAGGGTCTCAATAACAAAGACACCACCAATTACTGCCAAAGAAAATTCATGAGAAGTCAAAATAGCCACCGTTGCTAAAGTTGCACCCAAAGACAAACTTCCCGTATCCCCCATAAAAACCTTAGCAGGATGAGAATTAAAAACCAAAAATCCCATCAAACAACCAACTAAAATAAAACAAAATATTCCAATATCCTGATACCCTGTAATCCATTTACTTCCCCAAGAAATAAGTCCATAAGACAAAAAAGCAATCGCCGATAATCCACCAGATAATCCATCTAAACCATCCGTCAAATTTACCGCATTAGAAGTACCAATTAACAAAAACAAAATGAATACCCCATAAAACCAATTCAAATTCCATTCCAAATTAAACAAAGTAACACGTAAGACAGAATCCCCATCGCCAAAATGCCGGAATAAAACATAAAAAACAAGTGCCACAATAAATTGTAAAAATAACTTCTGTCCCTGTGTCAATCCCTTATTCTCATGATGTTTCAAACTAATATAATCATCCAAAAAACCAATCATAGCATAACTAATCATGACAAACAAAATAATAAAAAGATTGATGGAATATTGCATCTTATCCGTCAGCAGTAATAAAAGCACCGTAATAATACAAGGGATAATAAAAATAAAACCTCCCATCGTAGGCGTCCCCGCCTTATTTTTATGTGCATCCACATATACATTAATCCGCTGACCAGCTTTAATTCGTTTCAAAATAGGAATAAAAATTACTCCAAATACAGTAGATATAATAAAACCAATCATCAAAGCAAACAATGACTTTGTCAAAATTAGCATCGACACCACACCCATTCTTACTAAGAGTATATCATAAAATCACAAAAACATGAAGAAAACAGATACAACTTTACATTGAAAATGTCAAAAGAAAAATTAAAGAACTCTTATCTCTCAACCAACATCAAACGAACTTTAGAGCCTAAAGGAACGCTACTTCCTCCTTCAGGAGCCATAGAAACCACAACATTTCCCGTTCCAGAATAAGTAACCTCAAAATCTCGCAAAGTTTCTTTTGCTTCTTGAACAGATAAACCAACCACATCAGGAACAACAACATATTTTGTATCAAAATAACGATACTCCTTTGAAATACCACCTTCTCGCTTAGACAAATGAAAAATAGATATCGCATCCTCCAAAATATTTCTTGCTATAGGTGCTGCAATTGTCCCACCATAAGCAACTGCACCCTTAGGATTATCAATGGCAACATACACAACAATTTTTGGATCATCAGCTGGCATAAATCCAATAAACGAAGTAATATAATTACCAACCATATAAACTCCTTGATTTACCTTTTGCGCTGTACCTGTTTTTCCCCCAACTCGATAACCATCAATATAAGCATTTCTTCCACTTCCTAAAGCAACAACACTCTCCAAAGCATAGCGCACTTTTTTACTAGTTTCAGGTTGAATAACCCTTCTTACAAGCTTTGGATGATTTTCCTGAATAATCTCGCCTGTCTCTGGTTCAATCAAGCGTTTAACAATATAAGGTTGATATAAAGTACCACCATTTACCACTGCTGATACCGCTGCAATTTGTTGAATAGCCGTTACACTAACTCCTTGCCCAAAAGAAGTTGTAGCCAACTCAACCGGACCAACTTTTGGTAAAGAAAACAAAATTCCACTTCCTTCTCCATTCAAATCAACTCCAGTTTTTGAACCAAAACCAAATTTTTCAATATATTTAAATAATGTTTCCTTCCCAATTCGACGTCCCAATTCAACAAATCCTGGGTTGATGGGTACAAGTCAAGAGATACTTTTGCCTTAAAAAATTATTGTCAAATGACGCTCTCATACTATAATTTCTATTTGTTGTACTATTTAAATTTATTTTTGAACCATTTAAATGATTATTTCCATTTGAATGATTACCACTATCTTTTTTATTTAAATCAAATTCAAATTCTTCACTTTCTCTTTTAAAGTTAAATATAACTTGTAGTTTTAAATGCTTCCTATCGTTATCAATTTTACTAACAAATACTTTATCTATAAAAAGATTGAAAAATTTACCTACATTATTTTTAATATTTAGTTCTGGTTTAATATAATCTTTTATTTTTTTCATTATACTGTCATAATAAAAATTAGATTCTTTGGAACTTTCTAATTTAATTAATTTTTTATTTAATTCCAAAATTTCATTTGAAATTTTCTTATTTTTTTCGATAAAATCTTCATCACTTATTATTCTTCTTAAAGACATATCTAAAAGTCTTTCTTTTAATGTCTTGTTTTCTTTTATCTTTACTTTAATTGTTTCTAAATCGACTATTGTATTTGTTTCTTTAATTAAATTGTTATAATCATTTGCAATTGTTTCTAATAATTCATCTCTATTGTCTACAATATGTTCAAGTAACGAAGTAAAAATTTGATTTAAATGTTTTTCATAAAGTCTAGGAGTTGCGCAGCCTTTTATTCCATGCCTTAAAAATTCATTGCATTGCCATACTGGGTTATCTTTTCTTTTCCCACTAGCACTTCTTATAAAAGTAGTATTATGCTCAGTGCAAAATATTTTTGATGTATAAGTCCTGTTCTTAAGATAGAACTCTTTATTTAAAACATTTTTATTCCATCTGCTATTTCTTTCATTATGTACTTTATTTGCTTTATTCCAAAGTTCTTCTGATACAATTGCGGGAATATACCCTTTTTCATCTTTATATATAATCCATTCTTCTTTTGGCTTTGGTACTTTTTTATGTGTTTTATAATCTTCAACACCTGTTAAGTTGGCTGTATAATATCCCTTATATCTGGGATTTTTTAGCATTTTCTTTAAAGTAGTATCGCTAAATACTTTCCCCTTTCTTGTATAATAACCTTTTTCTGCTAAAATTTCCCCTATTCTCCCAAAGCCGTATTCTCCAGATGAATACAATGAATATAGCATTCTAACAACTTCTACTTCTTTTTCATTGATGTATAATTTACAATCCTTTTTTGTATAACCATATAATCCTCCACCACCAACTTTTCCATCTTTAATACTTCTTCTAATTCCAAATTTTACTCTTTCTGATAATTTTCTAACTTCATCTTGAGCCATACTTGCCATTAGTGTAAGTCTAAATTCGCTATCGGGATATAATGTATTAATATTGTCTGAAATAAAATATACTATTACTCCATAACTTAATAAAAGTTGTGTGTATTTAATACTATCGATTGTGTTACGAGCAAATCTGGATACTTCTTTTGTTAAAATAATATCAATCTTACCAAGTCTAGCATCTTCAATCATTTTTAAAAACTGTTCTCTTTTATAAACTTGTGTTCCACTTATTCCTTCATCACTATAACTTGCTACATGATTCCAGTTACTGACATTAGAAATCATATCATTAAAATAATTTACTTGATTTTCTAATGAATTTAATTGATCTTCTTTATCTGTTGATACTCGACCATAATCAGCCGCTCTTAATTTCATATCATATATTGTTTTACCAAGTGCTATATTTTGTCTCGCTTTTAAAATATCCATATTTACTTCCTCCTAGATCTTATGTTTTAAATTCTAAAATTACTTTATTCATTTTTGTTATTAACATTCTCTGCATTTTGTTATATATATCGAAAGATATTATTTTTTGTTCAAGTAATTCTTTATTAAATATCATTCTTAGTTTTAAAATGAGGTACTCTTTTGGTAATTCTTTGCTATCCGTATATATTTCATCTTCATTTATTTGTTCCAAAAAACATCCCTCCTCTCATTAAGACTATTAACATGTTCTAAAAAAAAGAACTTGAATACTCAAGTTCCACATAATTCGACTATTTGAAACTTGCGTATTTTCTTAATGAGATAGAGTACCTGTTAAATCATTATTTAAAAATATCAAGTTTTTAAATAACAATTTTTTAGTATTAAAAAAATACTATCATTTATTTTCTTGTATTAAATTTGCTAAGTCATATCCACTTAAATTTGAATTAAGGCTAGTCCTCATCATACTTTTTTTAAAGTATGTTTCATTATCATATCTAATAATAATTTCACTGAAAAAAATCTAACTTTTCATTAAATTTTAACTTTTCAAATTGAGAAATTAATTTATTTTATTAGAAGTTTTTATCTACGTATAATAGAAAATTATTGCTAATTCAGCTAGAAGATATTTGCTAAATATATTTTTCTTATACTTGGTTCGTTTACAACTTTAATATAATTTTTTTGCCTTAGTGAAGTTATACCAGCAGTAACAGTTCTCTTTGAAACTTTCATTAAAATACTTAAATATTTATTACTAGCATAGCAATAACCTTCTTGCATAGATAAAGTAAAAATTAATCCCATTAACAACTTAGCAGTAGAAGATACTTCTTTATCTTTTAAAACAATCATAGGTACTTCTATATACTTTAGTTTAATATCACTATCCTTCAAAACATTGACCTCTTTTCTTAAATTTTTTTATCTAGTGTTTTAAATAAAATCACTCCTTTCTCATAAAAAAAGAACAATGCTAAATTGTCCTTTTGGCAAAAATGGAATAAGTATTTATATTTATCCCATTTTACTATATTTTATCACTTGACAGATCCGCTGTCAGTAGTGACTTCAGTTGTAATTTTAGTGGTATTTTTAGTGGTACTTATTTGGGAAAATTCTTTACTTATATTCCCTTTTTCAAGAAAATGAAGTGATGTACTTTTTCTTATTTTTTTGTAAAAATAACAAATTATTTTTAGAACGACACCACAAATGCTAAATATTCTTATATAATAAGTATTTATTAGTGGTGTCTAACTATTTTTGCACTTGCAAAAATGATGCATATTCACAAAAAAAGTGTATCACTATGCTGAGTAATCTCTTTATTTTTTAATAAAATTTAGACATCATATTGTGCATCACTTTTGATAAATTTATTTTTCGAGTGCATCACAATTATATTCAATGCTAAAAAACAAAAATTTTTTTATTATCATTTTTAATCATTATTTTATTAAATATATTTCGTTTTATATCTAATTCTTTTTGATTAACCAATTAGCGATATCAACGATTTGAACACCTTCGTATTGATGATCATCGTGTCCTGTTCTAGTGATTATCATTTTAGAATAGACATCTTTAATTAATTCTTTGTATTATTTTAATTTATCAAATAAAATGTACACTTTCATTTCGCAAAAAGTAATTTTTTTTGAATTTGCGAAATGAAAATATGCTTGTGTTTTTTTGACTGATTACTAAAAAAATGACTCAAGGCTTCTAAAGTTTCTTGAGTACCACTCAGTGCAAACTATATCATTATTGTTGATGCTTGTCAATATAACTTTTTAAAATGTTAAAATTCATTGGGAAATGGTGATAAATTTTCAATGATAAGATATATTAATGTTCCTTTTTTAGTATTTATTAAGTTTTTTTTAATATAATGATATAATTATATTATTGAAGGATTGGAGGAGATAATTTGATAAACAAAAACGAACAAATATATAATAAAAAAAAGTTTAAACCATCTCCTTTAATTTCGCCAGTTTTTGGCATCATTGGAGAAAAAAAACATTATACTCAAAAAAATGAAAATATAAGTATATATAATAAAGTACAAGAA
>CAKPAK010000069.1 GCA_934132915.1 uncultured Bacilli bacterium | reverse complement strand
ATACTAAAAAGCTCTCTAAAGCCTTTCAAAATAAGGGTTAGGGAGTTTTTATCCTTTAAAAAGTGTCAAAGATGAGACTATACCATATCATCTTTTCACCAAGAATTCAATAAGAAATAATATTTTTCTCCACTTTCCCGACAAAAAAATGATACCTGATCCTCTATAACAATCTCTTTCGTCTCTCCCTCCAAATTCAAAGTCAAAAATCTCTTCCCTTAAAACAGCCTTAATAGCATTCCTCTTCTCTAAAAGTACTTTTCACCAATCCCAACTAAAACAACATCAATATTCCCCATATTATACCTATTTTTCTACATATCCACTTATTTTCTCTGAATACATATCATCCGTTATAGGTTTATATCTCTCACCATCATATTCATCAGTAAATCCATTATATGCCTTATAAATCTCATTCGTTTCCGTATCATATACTCTTTCATAACCTAAAGTAGCATCACTCTGTTTTTGACTCATTATATCAAAAGACTGATTTCTCTTATTCCAAGAATCCATAATTCCATCACTTATTTGATTACCAATTTCTCGCACCTTTTGAAATGTACCAATAACATTATCTTGTTCTTGATTAAATCCATTAATAAATGTATCAGTAAAATTTAACGAAGACGCAATCGTACTTAAGGTTTCTTCCCAATCAATAAATTCATCTTTTGGCGCAGTAATAAAAATAGCATCATACACATTTAAATATTGTATATCAATTTGCCTCCCCGAAATAATATTCTCATATACATAATAAGGACCAACATCATATACATAAGCCGTAAACATTCCTTCTCCCTCTTTCCCATTTCCATCCTTAAATGTTGCCCTTAACATATCTCCCCCAAAATTACCTTTCCCTAAATTCTCAACTACAGTAAAATCAGTTAATGTAGGGAAGGTAAATGTACTAGTATTATTCAAAGGACCTAAATCATTAAATATTTTATAAAAACCTTCCGTATCTTTTGTCCCTATTACACTCGTTTTAGCAAACATATTATTGGGATAATAAGTTTGTTGCCATCTTTTCGCTTCCTCCGATTTATTATATCCCTCAGTTTTCGTATTAAAGAAAAACTGATAAATAGAATTCTCTGGATGATATACCTTAATGGTGTAGTGAATATAATCTCCCAATGTATCCACTTTCCACCCTTTAGGCTTTTTAATAGAAAATTCATTAGTAACGTAATCTTCAAGTTCTATCTTACTCGTCTCTAATGGAACAATTTTCAAACTCGCATCAGAATTATAAAATAGACTCTTCCCCTTTTCACTCCTACTGATAAATAAAATCCAACTCCCCATAAAAAGAACAACTACCACCCCAATTATAATCCATCTTTTCCATGAAAAATTATACTTTTTTTGCATCATCATATCACAACACTCTCCTACTTATTATTATAATTTTAAAAAACCAGTAAAGCAATAGAATTGCCTAAAAAGACATTGTCTTTAGTGGAAACTCATCTTTATTATAAAAAAATAACCGGTAAAGAATCTTTGATCAAAATAAATAGAATTTTATGTAACTTCTTCTCTCAAAAACAAAAAAAGACATAAATTTCTAAAAATTTTGCCTTTTCAACAACGATATAATCCAATCAAAAAAATTCATTTTTAATTCATTTCTAATATCTTCCCTTAGCCCTTTAACATACTCAACCACTCCTGACAATAAGCCAGAAAAAAACCAATCTTAGGAACTTCTTCTTGAACAGTTAAAGAAATTTTTTGAAATACCTTACCATCTTCTTTCAAAGAAACCTCTCCAACAACATCGCCAACACGAAGTGGTGCCTTAAGAGAAGATAATTTAACTTCATAACGAATATCTTTCTTTCCCTCATCTTTATTTTCTAAAACAAAAGCATCTTCCATTGGAACAACCTTAACAGTACTTTTTTTCCCTAAAAGTACTTTTCCTTCCCCAAGTACATCATTTTTCAAAAATATTTTCTTTTTTTGATAACGATTAAATCCATAATCTAACATCGACGTAACTTCACGATTTCGAACACTAGAGGTAGGTTCTCCCATTACCACCGTAATAAACCGTAAATGATTTCTCTCCGCTGTCGTAGTAATACAGTACCCTGCATTTTTAGTATATCCCGTTTTTAAACCATCTACCCCTTGGTAGTAGCGAACAAGTTTATTGGTATTCACCAACCAAAAGCTCTTATCCGTTCCTTTCCTCAAATAATCTTCATAAGTACTTGTATACTTTAAAATTGCAGAATGCTTCACTAATTCCTTAGCAATTAGCCCCATATCACGCGCCGATGAGTAATGATCATCACTATCTAATCCACAAGCATTTGCAAAATGAGTATTAGTAAGTTGTAACTTTTTTGCCCGCTCATTCATCAAAGAAACAAACTTTTCTTCCGTACCAGCAATTTTTTCTGCCATCGCCACACTAGCATCATTCCCTGAAGCAATACAAATTCCTTTGACCAAATCCTCAACACTCATTTGCTCCCCAACTTCCAAGAAAATCTGTGATCCCCCCATTGAAGCAGCATATTCTGATGCCGTAACCATTTCATCCCATTTTAAATTGCCTTTTTCAATTTCTTCCATAATCAAAAGTAATGTCATCATTTTTGTCATAGAAGCCATCGCCAACTTTTCATCAGCATTCTTTTCATAAAGAACTTCTCCACTATCTGCCTCAAATAAAATTGCACTACGAGCCGAAGGCGCTAACTCAAGTTTATTCTTCTCTTCTAAAGAATTATCCTGAGAAGAATTTTCTAAAGCAAATACCGTCATTCCCCACGAAAAGAAAAGCAAAAAGAAAAAAATTTTCTTCATTTTTTACCACCCATTAAAAAATATGTCAAAAAAAGAAGAAAATGCAAAAATTAAAAAGAAAGTTCCTCCATCAATAAAAATGAATTTAAGAAAAACTTTTTATGGACAAACCAAACATTTTGATTTTTCTTTCTTCTTTGAATCCAATAATTCCTTAGATTTCCAAATACAACGATCCATATTCTTGTCTATTGTATGAATTGCCGAAGCAAAATCATGAAGTTCCCCTTTTAAACTATGTGAAACATCTTTATGATAACATAATTTATGTTCCAAACTTGCCCACATATCCATTGCAATCGTTCTAATCTGAATCTCAACCGAAACATTCTCAACTCCACTTTTTAAATAAACAGGAACGCTGACCAACAAATGATAAGCACGATAACCACTTTCTTTAGGATTTTCAACATAATCCTTACGACTAATAACCGTAATAGAAGGATCATTTTGAATCAAAGTAACCAATTCTTTTAAATCAGATAAAAAGGAACAAACAATTCTAACCCCTGCAATATCATTAACATAATGTTTAAGATATTCAAAACGAAGCTCTCCACCTTCTCTTTGAATCTTCATCGCAATAGAATCATTAGATTTTAAACGGCATCTAATATGCTCAATCGGATTCACAACATGACGAACACTAGATTCATCAGAAATAACCTTAATCTTTTCCTCGATAATTTGTAAAGCAGCTTCATACTTAAGTCGCTCAATTTCGTAGCGTTCATCCAACATAAAAGGATAAACCTCACCCTTACGACTCTCATGAAAAGAAGCCTGTTGAGACAACGTATTAAGCCTCTCATCAATCAAACGACAAACTTGAGCAACCTCATGAATTTCGTTACACATCTTTTCCGGAAGAGAAATTCCCTTCTTATACCAAATCTTGTGTTCTAAACTTGCCCACATATCCATCGCCATCGTCCGAACTTGTATCTCTGCTTTAACATTAATCATTTGATTTTGAAAACAAATAGGAACCTCAATATTCAAATGATAACTCATATAACCATTATCTTTCGGAGAATCAACATAATTCTTACAACTTAAAATTCGAAACTCTTGATCTCTTTTCAATCGTTCAATAATTGTATTCATATCATCTAAAAATGAGCAAACAATCCTAACCCCAACAATATCATTCAAAGCAAAAATATTCTCTAAATTAACCTCTTTCCCTTTCTTACGAAGTTTTCCCTCTATACTATCCATCTTCTTTATCCGATACTTAATATGTTCAATAGGATTATTTTCTTCTAAAAGAGACAATTCTCGAAAAAGAGAATCAAACTTATATTTCAACTTATCATAAGTTATTTGATAAATTAATGCTAATTCCTCCATCACTTTTCCCCCTCCTATACATAATTTTGATTATATTCTTCTTTAAACGAGGATGTATTATACCACAAATAATCCCTTTTGTCTAGTACGTATAAGTCATTTTATCAATTGTCAGTTAACTTTTAAAATATCATTTTCTAAAAGAGCATCAAGTCATACCATTCAACAACACTCACCATACAAAACTCCTCTTCTAAATTTTCATAACCATCTCTCCAAAAACAATTTAAATAAAAATGATATAAGAAATAATTCCTAATCTTTTATTTAAGTTCATGAAAACTAAAAAACATGAATTAAATTATCAAAAGAATTTTCCTCAAACCTTAATTTTTTTAAATATTTTAATATACAGAAAGAAGTGTGGAAAGAAGAAATCCTCCTCGAAATGCAAAAGAAAAAAGCGATAAAGTACTTCAACTATTTTGCTTTAATCCCCACTCTTCCCAGTTTAAATGCACTTCTCAATATCGCTTTTTAAAATAAACCAATCACGAAAAATTTAACTTCTTAAAAATATCATACCAAATACTATCACGAAAAAATTCACTTCTTAAAAATACAATACCAAACACTATACAAATAAAAATTACACAAAAATAAACGAACCGACTTAAAATTCACCCTAAAAGGAATTCAGCTTCCTTGTTGCCTTATCCCTTCCTCTTCAAAAATATCCTTTTTCCATTAGAAAAATAGAAATCAGTATTTTACTTCAATAATCTTTCTACTTTTAAGGTAAACGAAAGATTACTCAAATCAACAATAAATTTATTTAATTTTTCCACATCTTCTACCAAAACAGTTAAACGATAAACTTTATACTCACTTTTATTAATGGTAGAAATCCCATCAATTGTAATATGATTTAAACTAGCTTTTGTAATAATATCTAATAAATTATCAGAAGTATTTGTATGAATAATTAAATCTGTAAAATACTTTTTATTCAGCGTATTATTCCACTTTACTTGAATTAATCGATCATCTAAATTTCCAACATTCTGACAAGAAGCACGATGAACCGTAATTCCAGAACCCTTAGTAATATAACCAATAATTTTATCTCCCGGAATAGGTTTGCAACATCCACTTAAATTAACTTTAATATCATCAAGCCCCTCCACTAAAATATCATTCTTACTCACTATCGGACGACTAGAACCCTCACGAATCCGAAGGGCTAAATCCTCTTTTTCCTCTTGTTTTTTTAATACCTTAACAACAGCTTGCGAAGTAATCTTCGAAGTCCCAATCGAAAAATATAACTCATTCAAATTCTTCAAATTAAATTCATCTAAGATCAAATTCAAATTCTCCCCAGACAAACTATCATGAATAGACAAACCGCTCTTTCTTAATTCCACTTGTAATAGCTCTTGTCCTTTAGATAAACTCTCATCCTTATCTAACCTACTATAAAAAGACTTAATCTTATTTTTAGCCTGACTCGTAATAACAAAATTTAACCAATCCTTATTCGGTCCCCTACTTCCCTTATTCGTATTAACCTTAATAATATCTCCCGTCTTCAAATGATAATCAAGAGGAACAATATTTTCATTTACAATTGCACCAACCAAAGTATTTCCAACCTCACTATGAACCTTATAAGCAAAATCAACCGGTGTTGCTCCCTCAGGAAGTTCAATCACATCCCCCTTAGGAGTATAAACATAAATAGAATCATTCGTTAAAACATCTTGCTTAATACTATGAATAAATTCTTCTGAAGTATCCGATTCTTCATTAAGTTCCATAATACTTCTAAAAATCTGTAACTTTGCTTCCATCGAATCTCTCACCGTTTTCACACTTCCATGCGCTTTATAAGACCAATGAGAAGCAATACCATACTCTGCAACCTTATGCATCTCAAAAGTACGAATCTGAATCTCAAATAACTTCCCATCAACCCCAAATACCGTCGTATGCAAAGATTGATAAAGATTGGTCTTAGGCATCGCAATATAATCCTTAAAACGATTAGGAACTGGTTTATACTTAGAATGAATCAACCCCAAAGCCAAATAACACTCTTGCTCCGTATCAACCAAAACACGAAGTGCCAAAATATCATAAATATCATTAAACTTCTTTCCCTTAGAAAGTTTCTTATAAATACTATATATACTCTTACTTCTTCCAAATATCTCATGACGAATATTATGCCCAT
>CAKPAK010000068.1 GCA_934132915.1 uncultured Bacilli bacterium | reverse complement strand
ATTAAAAATTGACAGAAAAAACCAGTATATTAAATACTTTGTTGGAATTTTGTAATTTAAAAGTGTTAAAAACCCGTGGAGAAAAATATTATTTCTTATTGAATTCTTGGTGAAAAGATGATATGGTATAGTCATATTTATTTTGAGGGTGATTTGATGGGAAAATATTTTTTGGTTAGTTCATATTATGATGGTTCTTCTTTTTCTCATGAGAAGATGATTTCTGAAATTTCGGGGAATGTTCTTGATGATTTGAGAAAGATTGATTTTTTTACAGCGAGTCATCCATCTTCTTTCATTTTTCAACTTTTGGAAGAGGAATTGAAGCTTACTAATTTGAATCAATTGTCTGTTTGCTATTATCAAAGTCAGAATAGTACTCCCGATTATTATCATGCTATTATTCATTATCCTGAGTATGCTGAGATGATTCAAAGTATGCCTTTAAAGAAAGCCTCGTATTATCGATCGGATGGTAGGAGAATAGATGCTTTTTTGATTCCTTATATGAATCCTTTATTTAAAAAGAAGTTTGATGAAATAGATGGAATTTTAGAAAGAAGAGATAGTCAACTTTTTCAGCAGCTTTATCCTTATCATAATGAATTTTCTTTTTTAGTTAATCGTTTTTGTGGATCATCTTTTGATTCTTCAGAAGAAGTTTATTTGGAACGAGAGAAAATTAGACGAGAATTTTCAAATTATAAAACTTTTCGAGGGTGGATTGTATTAGAAGAGAGAAGAAAAAAGAAAGGGAGTAGTTTTGCTAAGAAGCAAGTGAGGAATAATGATGGTGGGTCTTCTGCTTGTGTTGTGAGGAATCACTATCAGAATGATGAAGAGGAATTTTTGGCTCAATTTCGTGAACGGCATGGGATTTCTTATGAAGTATTTTTGAAAAATCAACATAATTTTTGTGGCTTGGATGAAGGAAAGGAAGAATATTTAGATGTTGATGAAGTGATTCGAATGAATGGGTTAGATGAGGAAGAGCAGGTTTTGGAGAAAAAGAGGAGGAGGTAAAATCTTTTTTGTGAAAGATTTTCGTGAGTGATTATGGTTAGTATAGAGCAAAGAAGAATAATGTTAGAGAAGCTTTCTTGTATTTTAAAGGAGATGAGGGAATGTCGTTCTATTGATGAGATTTCTCAGTGTACGGGGATTCCATCAAGTACGATTCAACGATATTTAAATCGTGAGGATTTGTTGGCGGAACTTTTTTGTGATGGTGTGGTATGTGAGGCGACTACTTTTTATATTAAAAGTTGGTTGGCGAGGGCCAAAAAAGAGGGTGTTTCTAGGGGTGGAAAACAATCTCAGAAGCGTTATTCTTATCAAAGAAAGAAGAATGGTCAATTTAAGGAAATTTTGCGATAGGGAAGAATTTTGTTTCTTTCTTTTTTGATCTGGCTAAGACTTCTTGCTAATTTATGGTAACCATAGTATAATTTTAATAGGTGAGGACAAGGAAGTGATGAGGGAATGAAGAGGAGTAGTTTTATTGAGGGGACGATTGTTGCGACTCTTGGGATTATCCTTGTTAAGGTTATTGGAATTATTTATGTTATTCCTTTAAATGCTATTATTGGGGAGCAGGGTGGTGCTTTGTATGGTTATGGGTATACGATTTATCAGTTGTTTTTGAGTATTTCTAGTGCGGGTTTTCCTTTTGCGATTAGTAAGATTACAAGTGAATATAATGCTCTTGGTTATCAGAAAGCGATTTCGGATACTTATCGCATTTCACTTAAATTAATTTCGGTAATTTCGGTTATTATTTTTCTGATTTTGTTTATTTTTGCGCCAGAGATAGGGAAGTTAATTGTTGGTGGGGCGACGGAGGGAAATACGTATGCGGATATTGGTTTTGTTATTCGGATGGTTTCGTTTGCTATTTTGGTGGTTCCTTTTTTAGGGGTGACGAAAGGATTACTTCAAGGGTATAAGTATATTACGCCTTATTCCATTAGTCAGGTTATTGAACAAGTTGTACGGGTGATGATTATTTTAGTGGGAACGTATGTTTCTTTGAAAGTGCTTCATTTGCCGTTGCGTGTTGGTGTGGGAATTGCGGTGTCTGCTGCTTTTTTTGGGGGATTGGTTGCTTATTTGTATCTTAGGGTTAAGATAAGGCAGGCGAAGTTGATCCCTAAGAATGTTCCTTTAGATGAGCGATGTATTTCTTCGAAGGAGATTGTTCGAAAAATACTGATGTATTCTGTTCCTTTTATTTTGATTAGTTTGGTAAATAATTTATATACAACGGTGGATATGATTTTGTTATCTAGGACGATGAATGATATTTTACATTTGAAAGCTGATGTGGTGGACTCTATTGTTGGGGTTTATACGACATGGGGAATTAAGTTAAATAATATTATTTTGGCGATTTCGACAGGGTTAGTAACGAGTTTGATTCCCAATATTGTTACTTCTTTTACGAAGGGGGACATGAGGGATGTGAATGATAAGTTTAATAAAGCAATTCAATGTGTATTGCTGGTGATTGTTCCGATGACGATATTTTTGTCTTTGGTTGTTAAACCAGTGTGGACGTTGTTTTATGGAAATAGTTATTATGGGCCAATTGTTTATCAGTATTTTGTTTATACGGCACTGTTTGGTGGTGTTTATACAATTATTGTGAATACTTTGCAGGGAATTAATAAATATAAGTTGGTGGTTGTTACGGTGCTGGTTGGACTGATTACTAATGCTATTTTTGATGTTCCTTTGATGCTTCTTTTTGATAAGATGGGCTTTAATGTGAGTTATGGCGCAATAACGGCTGCTCTTTTGGGATATACTTTGTCGATTGGTATTTCGCTTAGAATTTTGAAGAAGAAGTATCGGTTTCGGTTTGAGAGCACTAGAAAGCGGTTGCCTAAATATATTGCGTCGTGGGTTATTTTTGTTTTTAGTATTTTGGTGATGAAATTGTTTATACCGGTGGATTTAAAGGGGAGGTTGGTTCAAATTCCTATTTTGATGATTTATGGTGGAGTTAGTTTCTTTCTTTATTTTTATTTGAATTATAAAAATGGAAATATTCGTGTTGTTTTTGGAAATAAAGTGAATCAGAAGTTAAAGAAATGTTTACGTTAGAAAAAGAAAATACTTAATTTTTTTCTTATCTTTGTAAGGATAAGGATAGTTAAGTATTTTTTTGTCTGATCTTGTTTTTTTTTCGTTCTTCTCTTTTTTTTGTTTGGCCATAAAATGTATTAGGTGATGGAAATGAATGGACTAGAAAAAGAAGAGGTTATTCAGGCTAGAAAAAAATATGGGACGAATGAAATAACAGGGGTTGCGAAGGAGACCTTTTTTGGTTTGTTTGTGGAGAGTTTGGGGGATCCTATTATTAAGATTTTGTTGATTGCGTTAGGGATTAAAACGGTATTTTTATTTCAGAATTTTGATTGGTATGAGACGATTGGGATAGTTCTTGCGATATTGTTAGCTTCTTTGATTTCGACGGTTAGTGAATATGGTTCGTCTAGGGCTTTTGATCGGATGATGCGAGATGCTTCACGAGTGAGGTGTCGGGTGAAGAGAGGAGGCCGTAAGGAAGAGATTTTTATTGACGAGGTTGTTGTGGGTGATCTTTTATATTTGGAGACAGGGGATAAGGTTGGGGCGGATGGTCATGTTGTACAGGGACAAGTTGAGTTAGATGAATCGATGATTTCGGGGGAAGCAGCGACGGTATGGAAGAAGGAGGGGGATTTGGTTTATCGCGGTTGTGTTGTTTTTGGAGGAAATGCGTTAGTACGGGTTTCTAAGGTGGGGAATTTTACTTATTATGGAAGAATGGTGAAGGAACTGGGAACGGGAAGTGGTTCTTCTCCTTTAAAGGAAAGATTGAATACTTTGGCGATGCAAATTAGTCGACTTGGTTATATTGGAGCGTTTTTGGTTAGTATTAGTTATTTAGTTCATCAAATTATAATTGTTAATGGATTTCGATGGGGAGATATTGTTGCGACGGTTTCTCAGGTTCCTTTGATGTTTTCTTATCTTTTGTATGCGCTTACTCTTAGTGTTACCGTGATTGTTGTTAGTGTTCCGGAAGGATTGCCTCTTCTTGTGAATTTGGTCCTTTCTTCGAATATGAAGCGAATGTTAAAAAATCATGTTTTGGTTCGGAAACTGGTAGGGATTGAGACTGCTGGTAGTTTGAATTTGTTGTTTACGGATAAAACAGGGACGATTACGAAAGGAAAGTTGGAAGTGGTTTCTTTTTTACTTGGTGATTTACAGGAATATTCTTGTCTGGATGAGGTATCTTCACGGTATCGTTTGATTTTTGAAGATAGTTTGGTTTATAATAATGAGAGCATTTATGATCGTTCTTCACAACAAGTGATTGGGGGGAATATTACGGATCAAGCTCTTCTTCGTTATGTTTCTTTGGAAAGACGTGATGATGTTGAAATTGTTCGGGAAGTGCGGTTTCAAAGTGATAAAAAATATTCTTGTGTGGCTTTGCGTGATCGGGGAAAGAAGTATCGCTATGTGAAGGGGGCTCCTGAGGTTTTGTTGCCTCATGTTCATCGTTATTTGGATAGAGATGGTTTTAAACGTTTGTTGATTCATCAAGAAAAAGTTTATCAGCATATTCAACAAGTTACTGGTCTTGGGTATCGCGTTTTATTGGTTGCTTATGGAGAAGATTGGAAAGATGATTTGCAAGATTTAATTTTGGTTGGTTTTTTGTTGATTCGTGATGAGTTACGGGAAGAGGCGGTGAATGGTGTTCGTATGATTCAAGAGGCAGGGGTTCAGACGGTAATGATTACGGGGGATAATGAAGGGACGGCTTCTTCAATTGCACGGGAGGTTGGTATTTTAACGGATGGGAAGAAAGTACTGAGTAGTAATGAACTTTCGAAAATGTTAGATGAAGAGGTTGCAGCTATTTTGCCACAACTGGCGGTTTTATATCGTGCGATGCCTGAGGATAAAAGTCGGCTTGTGTCTATTGCTCGAGGAATGAATTTAGTTGTTGGGATGACTGGGGATGGTGTTAATGATGCGATTGCTTTGAAGAGGGCAGATGTTGGTTTTGCAATGGGGAGTGGGACAGAGGTTGCCAAAGAGGCTGGGGATATTGTGATTATGGATAATAATATTTCTTCGATTGCGTCAGCGATTCTTTATGGCAGAACGATTTTTAAAAGTATTCGAAAATTTATTATTTTTCAATTAACGGTTAATTTTTGTGCGGTGAGTATTTCGATTATTGGTCCTTTCATTGGGATAGGGGCTCCTGTTACGGTGATTCAAATGCTTTGGATAAATATGGTTATGGATACATTAGCAGGGCTTGCTTTTTCTTTTGAATCTCCCGTTGAAGAAACGATGCGGGAGCGGCCTAAACGTCGGGATGAAAAAATTTTGAATCGTTATATGTTAAGTGAAATTGTTGTAATGGGACTTTATTCTTCATTGGTTTGTATTCTCTTTTTAAAACTTCCTTTTTTCTTTGAATTTTATCGTGGTCATGTTGATTCGAAATATTTGTATACGGCATTTTTTGGATTATTTATTTTTATGAGTATTTTTAATAGTTTTAATGCTAGGACGGTAAGGTTGAATATACTTTCTGATATTTTTAAAAATAAAGTTTTTCTTCTTGTTATGTCGTTTGTGGTTTTGGTTCAGGTCGTTTTGATTTATTATGGGGGGAGTTTGTTTAGAACGTCGGGGTTGCGTTTTTCTGAATTTATGGTGATGTTGTTGGTTGCTTTTACGGTTGTTCCTGTTGATATGATTCGAAAAGTTATTTTTAAGAAAAAGAATTATACCGTGGATATTTAGTTCCCATAAAAAAATTACCTGTTTTTCGGGTAATTCTTTTTTTACATCATATACATATTGTTATCTGGTTCGTTTATTTGATTTTGGTTGGCATAGGGTGTTTCAATTCTGGTTAGGCGTTGATCCAGACGTTTTACTTGACGTTCTAGGCGGCTGATTCGTTCATTCATGTCGTTTAATTGACTGTTCATATAGTTGTTTGTTCCATTTTGCTGCATGGGAAAGGGAATGGGTTGTTGGAAATTGGGAGGCATCATTCCACTGTAGCCGTAACTGTTATAGAACATATCTCTATCGTTCAAGGTATCCCTCCTTTTTTTACTTCAATTTATTATATGTTTTTCTTTTTTATTTGACTGCTAAATATGAGAGAAAAATTTCTTGTAAAGAAAAAAACTCTCGATGGAGTTTTTATTTTAATGATATAAATAAAGATAAAGTAAAGAAAGCAACACCTAAAGCAAAGGTTAATCTGCTTAAAAATAGTTCAAAGCCTCTTTCTTTTCGATTGACAAATAATTCTGAATTTCCGCCTTGAATAATTTGGCCTGCTGATTCTGCTTTTCCACTTTGTAGTAATACAATTATAATTAACAATACTGAAATAATCAATAATGCAATTTCCATTTTCTTTCCTCCTGTCGTTTTCCATTATAGCATATCTCTTATTTTTCTACAAGAAATCTCTAAATTTTTTTAAAAATTTTCAAAAAAATGTTGACAAGGTTTGGGGATATTGATATAATTTATCTTGTCGATGGGGAATTAGCTCAGCTGGCTAGAGCATCTGCCTTGCACGCAGGGGGTCAAGGGTTCGAATCCCTTATTCTCCACCATATTTTTTTTCGGGAAGTAGCTTAGCTTGGTAGAGCGCTACGCTTGGGACGTAGAGGTCGCAGGTTCAAATCCTGTCTTC
>CAKPAK010000067.1 GCA_934132915.1 uncultured Bacilli bacterium | reverse complement strand
CTTCATCTTCTCCGTATAAATCATACATTTCATAAAAATCTTGCCAAGTTTTCTTTCCTTCTCTAATATACTGAATTAAAAATGGATTTTCTTTAACAAAAGCCTTAAATTCTTCTTTTTTATCCATTTTTATCACCTCTTAGTACTATTATATGCCTAAAAAAAGAGATAAGTTCTAAATCATAAAAACTCATCTTAATTCAATCATACTATCATGCTATCCAAAAACAACAGTTTATATCTAATCACACTTTTATAACCTTACTTTTTAATCATACTATAAACAACATGAACTTCTTTTGCTGTAAGTCTGCGATATTCAGAAGCTTTTAAACCACTTAAATCAAAAATACCAAATCTTTCTCTTTTTAATTTGATTACTTTTTTACCAACTGCTTCTATCATTTTCTTAACCTGATGATTTCTTCCTTCATGAATAACTAATTCTACAATACAAGTATTTTTTTTCTTATCAACACTTCTTACCTTAACATGACATTTAGCAGTTTTCCTACCATCTATCATAATACCACTTTTTAATCTCTTCACGTCATACCCACTTAATATTCCCTCAACTTTAGCAATATAAACTTTATCAATCTCATTAGCTGGATGCATAAGACCATTCGCAAATACACCATCATTAGTAAGAAGAAGAACCCCTGTTGTATCATAATCAAGCCTTCCAACAGGATAAATCCTAACTGTGGTATCAATCAAATCCACAACTGTCTTTCTTCCCTTATCATCATTCGTCGTCGTTACAACGCCTCTAGGTTTATACAATAAATAATACTCATAATTATGATCCTTCTTTATCGATAATCCATCCACTTCAATCTCATCATCATGACTAACTTTCGTTCCAAGTTCACGAATAACACTACCATTAACAAAAACTTTTCCTTCTAATATTAACTCTTCAGCCTTCCTTCTAGAACAATATCCAGAATTAGCAATTACTTTCTGTAATCTTTCCATACTATCCCTCACTTACCAAACTATCATATCATTTTTTAAAACTTTTGAAAACTATAATCAGCTAAATCATATCACTCTAAACTGATTAAAATCAGGAATAAAACTTTCCTTACAACTCTCTCCTTCTTGAATAAAAGCTTTTCTTATCCCCAAATCATAAGCATAATTAATTAACTCATCATACTCATCTTCACGAACTACTCGATTCAGTTCTTCATACTTACATTTCCTAACAGGAGTATACTGATTCATAATACTAAAAACAATCTTATCCTGGTATTTTAAATATAAGTATTTTATTACCATCTTACTATCCTCTAAATGACCAGGAAGAAGCAAATGCCTAACAATAACGCCCCTTTTCATGATTCCATCATCACCAATAACAATATCTCCCACCTGATGAACCATCTCTTCAAGTGCCTTATCAGCAATCTCAAAATAATCCTTACAATGAGAAAACTTCCAAGATAACTCATTAGAATAATATTTAAAATCAGGTAAATAAATATCCACATACCCATCTAACTTTTTGATTGTCTCTAGCTTCTCGTAGCCACTACTATTATAAACAATAGGTATCTTTAATCCCTTACATCTAGCAAGATCTAATCCTTTAATAATCTTATCTACCCAAATCGTAGGCGTAACCAAATTAATATTTAATGCTCCATTCCTCTCTAAATCAAGACAAATATCACAAAATTCCTCTACCGTAACAACTCTTCCCTTATGATATTCACTAATCTCATAATTCTGACAAAACAAACATCTTAAATTACAATACGAAAAAAAGATTGTCCCACTACCAACTTCTCCACTAATCACAGGTTCTTCCCACTTATGCAGAGAATACCTTGCAATTACCATCTCACCTGGAGCTTGACAAAAACCAACTTCTCCATTATCCCGATCTACATTACAACACCTAGGACATAAATTACACTTCACTATAATCACTTCCCAAAAATACAAAAAAGAAATATCCAAAAGAAAAAGTCTCTAACCAGAAACTTTTCTTTAATAAAATACATTTCTTAAATATAATCCTTCTGGATTAGCCGTCTTACCAGCCTGCGTTCTATCTTCACTCTTTAAAATATCAATAATCTCTTCACTTCTTCTTTTACCTTCACCAATTTCAATTAAAGTACCTACCATATTTCTAACCATATATCTTAAAAATCCAGTACCAATAAAAACTAAAGTAATCTTATTAACATCTTTTAAATCACGAAGTAAATTTGTCTGAGATAAAGTTCTAACATAATCATCTTTTTCTTCATCAACCTTTGTAAAAGCTCTAAAGTTATGTGTCCCCTCCAAATACTTCATAGCCCGTTGCATCTCAACAACATCTAACTTTTTATTATGCTGATAAACATATTTTCTCTCTAAAGGATTATATTCTCCCATATTAATCTGATAGATATATTCTTTTCCCGTCGCATCAAACCTAGCATGAAAATTATCCGAAACCTCTTCAATATGCTTAATATAAATATCTTCTGGTAACATTGAATTCATACTATGAAGCAGTTTCTCAATATCCATTTTCTCTTCAAAATCAAAATGCGCTTTCTGATTTAACGCATGAACACCAGCATCTGTCCTACCCGTAGCCGTTATCTTAACCGCCTTATCCCCATTAATCTTTTTTAAAACACTTTCAATCTCTCCTTGAACAGTTCTTCCTTTAGGTTGTTTCTGATAACCTTTAAAATCACTGCCATCATAAGAAAATGTCATAAAATATCTCATCTTTACTACCTCACTTTAATAATATAATCCCTTTTATTACAAAGACTATTCTACCAAATCATACGCACATTTTCAATCATTTAGAACAATATTCTCAAAAGTTTACAATAAAAATACTGATCTTTTTTGATAACTTTTAAATAAAAAAAAAACTTTTTAAGTATTTTGCTGAACATTTTTTAAACAATTACTTTAATATATTTAAAATTGCTTCAATAACAATGTCCTCCATCACTTCATAATCAAGATTAGCATGCTTATGATAAACTTCTTCATGTGCCAAATTATCAATCCAATTCACAATCAAATGCATCTTTTCCTTTAAACCATCTTTACCAAACCCATTATGAACAAAAAGATGATATAACTTGTCTGAAAAAGCAATCTCTGAATTTTTAAAAATAGCCCCAACTTCTTCATCTAGATGCTCTATTGCCGTAATCTCTTGATGTGCTCTCTTGGAAGAAGTATGTTGCTTTTTATTAGTTTCTATAATTTTTTTAAAAAAACTCTTCAAATCATCAGGTAATTTTTCATGTTCATCAATTAACATAAAAATAGGAAACATAATCTCATCAGAATATTGTTTAGCCCCTTCAATAAATATTTCTCTTTTATCATTAAAATACTGATAAATAATTCCCGTGGATACGTTAGCGTACTTTGCAATATCTACTGTATTGGTATCATAATATCCCTGATTACACATCAATTCAAATCCCATTTTAATAATTCTATCCCTTTTTTCAATTGACCTTTTTTGTGTTGGCATTCTAACTTCTGACATATTTTCACTTCCCTTTTCCTAATTATACACACTTTCCCATAATAAATCAACAAACATGAAATAATTTTCATATTATGTATTGACAAAAAAATATAGGAGAAATATAATCTAATTATATGAATTTTATTTCATATTTTGTTAAAGGAGGACATATATGAAAGAACTAATCAAATTCAAAAACGTGAAAAAAAGTTACACTATAGGAGAAAAAAAATTCAATGCCCTAGATGGCGTTAACTTCTCTATTCCTAAAGGAGAATTTGTCGTCATTCTAGGGCCATCAGGAGCAGGAAAATCAACCCTACTAAACCTATTAGGAGGAATGGACAACGTAACCAGTGGAGAAATCATTGTGGATGGAAATGTCATTTCAGATTATAACGACAATGAATTAACCAAATATCGAGCTGAAAATGTCGGTTTCATCTTCCAATTCTACAATATCTTACCTACACTAACCGTATTAGAAAATGTAGAAATTGTTAACGACATTGTAAAGAAACCAAAAAGTGCTAAAAAAATCCTAAAAGAAGTAGGACTAGAAAAACACGCCACTAAATTCCCTAATCAACTATCTGGTGGAGAACAACAAAGAGTCTCTATCGCTAGAGCAATCGCTAAAGATCCCAGCATCATCCTGGCCGATGAACCAACGGGTGCCCTTGATTCTAAAACAGGAGTCGAAGTCTTAAAACTGTTAAAAAAACAATGTGATGCAAACAATGGCGAAAATACCGTCATCATCGTTACTCATAATTCTCTAATCGCTGAAATTGCCGACCGTGTAATCAGACTAAAAAATGGAAAAGTAGAATCCAACGAAATCAACAAACATCCAAAAAAAATTGATGAAGTAGTGTGGTAATATGTTAAAGAAAAAAATGATTCGTGATATTCTAAAGAATAAATCACAATTTATCACAATACTATTAATGATTACAATTGGTATCATGGTTTATGCAGGAATAGAAGCATATATGGATGGTATGAGAATAACTGCAGATAACTTTTACCAAAAAAATAATCTTCAAGACTTAAATGTCTTAGGAAAAAGTTTTACTACCGAAGACTTAGAAAACATCAAGAAAATCAAAAATGTAAAAAATGCTGAAAGAAAATTAGAACTTACAATGACAGATACTAAGGATAAAGATAAATCCTATCTTGTTTCCATCATTGAATCCAATAATATCAGTAAGTTTTATGTCAAAGAAGGAGAAAAATTTGACGTCAATAAAGATGGCATCTGGCTAGATTATTTCTATGCCAAAGAAAACAAAATCAAAATTGGTGATACCTTATCCTTCCAGTATGATGACTATACTTTCAACGAAAAAGTAAGAGGTACAATCTATGTTCCAGACCATATCTATGATGTAAAAGATGCCTCTCAATTAATGCCTAATCATAAAACCTATGGCTTCCTTTATATGTCAGTAAAATCTACTGAAAACTTCATTAAACAAGAAGCCAAAGCTAACCTAGAAAAAGAATTAAACCAAGAAATATCTGATGAAGTATTTTCCTCCCTCAATAAAGACTTCAACTATCTAGAACATATTCCTTTTAATTACATTATGGTTGATGTAAACAACAAAAAAAATAATAACCAAGTAAAAGATGACATTGAAGAAAAAATCAATAACGCTATCGCTTCCATCGCTATCGAAGATACAGCAAGCTACTCCATGTATCAAGGAGAAATTGATGAAGGAAAAGCATATGTTGGCATCTTCTCAGGACTATTCCTCTTTATCGCCCTACTTTCTGTTATCACTACCATGACCAGAATCGTAAAAAAACAAAAATTACAAATTGGTACCCTTAAAGCACTAGGTTTTTCAAAATTAAAAATTAATCTTCACTATATCAGTTATGGATTCTTTATCTCCTTAATTGGTACAATATTTGGTATCTTACTTGGAAAATACTTCTTAGGAACTACCTTCCTAAATCTAGAAATGTCTTTCTTTGAAGTTCCTAACGGAAAAGTCTATATCAATTCATCAACTTATCTTGTTTCTCTACTTGCCATATTAACCGTTAGCCTTATTACCTTTACCACTTGCTATAAAGAACTAAAGAAAAAACCAGCAGACAGCCTTAGAAGTGAACTACCTAAAGTAAAAAATGGTAGCCTAAATATCACAACCAAAGGAATATTTAAGAAATTAAATTTCTCTAGTATCTGGAATCTTCGTGATATCTTAAGAAACAAATTCAGAACCATAACCGGTATCATTGGAATCGTTGGTTGTTGTACCTTAATCGTCTGTGCCTTAGGAATGTTAAATAGTATGAATTATTTCATAAAACTACAATTCGACGATTTATACAATTTCAACTATAAACTAACCCTAAAAGAAAATATTAGCAATGAAGACATCAAAGAACTAACAGATAAATATGGAAACAACACCAGCCTTACTTTAACAATCGAAACCAAAGATAAAAACGATAATCGTGAAACAAACACTATATTTGTAGATAACAGCAATAACTACATCCGTTTCATCGATAAAAACTACAAATTCCAAAAACTAAATAAAAATAATGGCATCTATGTAACCTATAAATTTGCTGATAAATATAACTTAAAACTTGGTGATGAAGTAAAATGGCATATCTATGGAGATAAAAAATACTATTCCTCTAAAATCATAGGTTTCTATCGTGATCCTCAAGTACAAGGATTAACAGCAACCAAAGAATATATTGAAAGCCTAGGAATTACTTACAAAGCCGATGCCATCTATACCAATCAAAATTTAAGTAAAACCAAAACTATTAAAAATGTAGATATTATTCAAAATATTGATGAACTAAAAGAATCTATCAGTAGTATGTTATCCATGATGAGAGAAATGATTATCATTATCATTGTCTTTGCCATCCTTCTTGGTATCGTAATTATCTATAACATGAGTATCTTATCTTATAGCGAAAAAGAATATCAATTTGCTACCCTAAAAGTATTAGGTTTCTCCAACAAACGCATTCAAAAAATATTTGCCAAACAAAACAGTTGGATCTGTATTGCCTCTATCTTAATTGGCCTTCCTACAGGTTACTATCTAACCTCTTATCTATTCAAAGCTTGCTTAGACGAAAACTATGATTTTGGTGTCCATATTGAACTTTGGACTTACCTTGCCGCTGCTTTAGGTACCTATCTTGTTTCTTTCATCGTATCTCATTATCTTTCTAAAAAAATAAATACAATCGACATGGTTAGTAGTCTAAAAGCAAATGAATAAAGAAAAAGAATTCTAATTTTTTAGAGTTCTTTTTTCATTGAAAAATACTTATCTCTTACCTTTCCTTATATACATTTACACTCATAAATGTAAAACTAGACATTATTTAAATC
>CAKPAK010000066.1 GCA_934132915.1 uncultured Bacilli bacterium | reverse complement strand
GTGCTGGAGATATTGTGAATCAGGTGGGAAAACAGATTGTTTCAAGGTACGGTGAAAATAAACTTAATGGTATTGCTAAGTTAAATTTTAAAAATACAATAAAGATTTTAGAAAAAAATTAGTATAATTTTGGTTTTTTTTAACATGATATTATTGGTGATACTATGAATAATATTGATGTTAGATCGTATATTGTGAATAATTTTAAAGATGATTCTGTAGAGGAAATTCAAAAGTCAATTGACTCTTCAATTGAATCAAGGAGCGATGATCCATTGATTGGACTTGGTGTGTTATTTGAAGTTTTATGGAATACTTCTAATGAAGAGATGCGAAATTCTATTTTATCCAATATAAAAAAAGGACTTACTGGTTAAGTAAGTTATTTTTTTATTTTCTTTTTTACTTGTTCTAATTCATATTTGTAGTTATCTGGAAAAAGATAATCTAATCGATATAATTCTTCTTGAATTTCTTGCTTTATCCAACGATATTCCTCTTCATCCGCCATAAACATATCGCTTAGATAGAACAAAATATTATCTTCAACTTCTTTAATCTGGAAATTAGAATCATAGTATCTAATTTTATCGTATAAGACCAAAAAGCGTTGTATTGGATTTTTAGGAAGAGAAACAACAAATTCAGATCTCAAAAGAAAATTGCGCATTTCTTTATCGCTTCTTCCTAATAATGCCATCAGCTCTAAACAGTGATCCCTTTCTTCAGAAGTAATGTCTTTTAATATTTGATTTTCATAAACATTGTAGTAAGTTGCAAGTTCTTTTTTTAAATGCTTAAATTCTTCATCTGTAATATAATGACTTGTTGATGTTGGTAAATCTAAATTTAGAGAAATTGGCTGGATGGACTTTGTTCTTTTTTGGAAATCTTGCTCTAAAGTAAACGATACTTTTTGCAGAATATTTTCTTTGACCTTTAATTCTTTTAAGGACGCTAAAACAATTTGAATATCGGATTTATCGTAAGTGATTAATTTGGATAAGTAATGTTTTTTGATTTTTTTGTGTGCTTCTAGAAAATGACTCATATTTACAGAATTTTTTTCAACAAAGTGCATAATTTCTTCTATTTTTAATTGCATTTCCTCGGGAAGATCTTCTTGAGCTTGTAAATCACTTATCCCAACATTACAAATTAACTCCCATGCTTCCTCATTGGTCATTGTTTTAAAAGGGTAATCATTAATTTTGTCTGAATCGACTAAATAAGTTTCCTGCTCTAATAGATCAATAGCTAAATTTTTCTCGACTAGCGAAAATAAAACTTTTGTACTATCTTTAGCAGTTAAATCGGATCGAGTTAGAAAATCGGATAAAATATCATAGTTGGCAAACACTACCCTAGTTGGTTGATCGAGACTCGCAAATATTTTTTGAAAATTCTCAAGAATAATATTTTCTTTTTCCAACCTGGCAATTTTGTCGACTTTCTCATCGGTCGTACTTTCATAATTTAAACTTAAAAAAGAAGCAAAAAATTCTTTTTTTATTTCGACTTGATATTTTTTTAAAAATTGATTAAATTTTTCAATGGATTTATTCATCTTTTTCCCCTCATTTCGGTTCCTTATTCTACTATAACTTTTTCTTTTTGTCAAAGAAGACATGAATTTAATAGAAAATTTTTGATTATTTTCTAAAAATGTTATATAATTTAGGTAGAGGTGGGGATTTTTATGAATAATCAAACAGACATTAATGACGTATCGTTCGAAGAATATCAACTGGTTCTTCAACGATTAGAAGAAGTGAAACAAGAAAAAGCATATGCAACTCGTGTATATGATAATAATTTTTCAATGGAAGAAAAATTTAGTTCCGATAAAATCATGAATATTATTATTATTCTAAATAGACGGAATCAGTGGGGTATTGATCAAATCAAGCTCTTGAAAGATAAATTTTTAAATCGTCATTTTTTCATCAAAAAAGATGATGATTCCTTAATGAAGCAATTAGATTTCGAATTATATTCAGAAACGGAAGATGAAACGCAAGAAAGAAAATTTTCTAAACTTTGTGGTTTTTCAGAATTAAAAAGAGAAGTTTTGGCACTACAAGATGAAATTGAACGAAATAATTTACTTCTTGATACGATTAGAATTCTTTTAGATGAAGAAAAAACATTACTTCGGAAAAAGAAAATTTTTGAAAGAAAAAATAAGAAAAGATTGCTATTTCGTAAAAAAAATGATACACTTAGAGGGTAGGTTTTGATGTGTCCTCGTAGCTCAGTAGGATAGAGCGATCGCCTCCTAAGCGATAGGTCGTTGGTTCGATTCCAATCGAGGACGCCATTTTAAAATTTACTAGTGTTTCTAGTTTTTAAGACCTTTACTTTATTGTAAGGGCTTTTTTTATCTAGAATATTTTTGATTCTTCTAAATTCGGTGGACTTAAAAAATCACATCTAAATTGATGTGATTTTTATTGCATTTCATTTTATTCTTTTAAAATGCCGAAAGAATGCCAAAATTAAACTAAACTACTTTTTATAATACTTTAAACTTGGTATTCAATAAATTTATAAGTTTTTTTTACTCTAGGTCTATTAAATTTCAAAGGGCCTTAGTTTCTCTATTTCTTATCCGGCCTTGAAGTAATTAAAACTGAATTCTTAATATGAAAATCTTCTCCAATAGTTTAAGATCCGATACTTTAAGTAAGCAAAGTTTGAAAATAAAATGTATTTTTGATAAATGCTCTTTTTCAAGATGATTTTTTACCTCTAATGTACTTCTTCAGGTCAAGTATTTTTTCTTTTAAATTTCTTCTAAAAAAGTATCTAATTTTGCAATTATCATTTCTTTATCCATATTTTTTCCGATGAAAACGATTTTTATCATTCGATCTTGGTAGTGGTCGTCCCAAATTTTGGCAATATCAGGGTTTTCATATAAAATCATTTTCTGTTCTTTTTCTGGCATAGCGGCAACCCATGGGCCGGTTGGCACTAAATTTTTACTATTGCCGGCACTTTCAACCATGTAGGCTTCGTTGATTTCATCCTGAAAATAAACAACTCCCTTGCTCCGAATGATTGACTTATCCCACTTACTTTCTAAAAATTCATAAAACTTAAGACGATTCAAAGGTTCCCTTCGATAATAAACAAAAGTAGAAATTCCATATTCTAAGACTTCCCCACTTTCTTCCTCCACCTCTTCGTCGTGTTCTAAAGCCTCAATCCAACCAGCAGTCATAGAAGAGGATTCTTTATCAAAAAGATTTGTATCTAATATTTCGCTGATCTCTACTTTAGAATAATTGGTTTCAATGATTTTGGCTTTGGGTTGAATGCTTCGAATAACCGCTTTGATTTCATTGCACTCTTCTTTCGTTACTTCATCCTTTTTATTGAGAACAATGACATTGCAAAACTCTAATTGCTCAATAATTAGTTTTTCGATGTCTTCTTCATCAATTTTTTTCTCTGTTAAAGCTTTTCCACAATTAAATTCTTCTTTGAGACGAATGGCATCAACAACGGTAATAACGGCATCCAAGTAACAGTTTTGTGGGGTTTTTTGAATCATTTCTGGCATCATGCTAATCGTTTGGGCGATGGGAATTGGTTCACAAATTCCACTAGCTTCGATGATGATATGATCAAATTTATTTTGATTAGTAATTTCGATAATTTGTTCTACCAAGTCCATTTTTAGATTACAACAAATGCAACCATTGGTTAATGCAACTAGCGAGTCGTCTTTCTTGCCTACAATTCCTCCTTTTTCGATTAGCGCCTCATCGATATTGACTTCTCCAATATCATTTACAATGACAGCAATTTTTTTCTGTTCTTGATTGGTCAAAAGGTGATTAATTAGGGTCGTTTTCCCACTCCCTAAATATCCCGTAATTAAAGTAATTGGCATTTGTTTCATTTTTCTTCCTCTTTTCTTTTTTTGCTTTGTCTAAAAAATTTTTTCTTAAATCTCAAGAAAAAAACAAACTACTAGATAATTTGTTTCTTTATTTTTCTTTGGCTTTATAAAGACATCTTGAACCAAACAGAATGCTGATTATTCCAATTATATATGGAAGAATGTGTTTATTAGAGCCAGTACTTTCTACTGCGGTTTCACTAGAAGTAACATTAGGGTTATTGCTTACTCCGTTTTTAATCTGTTCTTCTGTTAAAGCCGTGTTATACATGGTTACTTTTTCATCTTTTCCATTTAATTGAATGGTCATTGATTCTGTGTTTAAAAAATATTTTTGATTGGCTTCCGTCTGGGTTAAGGTGTACTTGCCATTTTTTAGGTTTCCGATTAAGTGAACACCATTAGAAGTTATCCATTCGTCTACGATTTTTCCACTCTCATCTTTTAATACTAGTTTAGAATCACTGATGTAGGCTTTGCTTTCTTTGTCCATTAAACTTACACTGATGTTGTAAACTTTTGCATTTACTTTTTGATTTGTCTCTTTCCATTCTGTATCACTAGAAAATAGATTTTTCATGACAATAATAATTCCAACGACAACTAAGGCTAATCCTGCATATTTAATCACATTTCTCATCAATTGTATCTCCCCCATTTCTCTTACGAGACTTATGTTAACATTTTTGTTTTTGTTTGTCAATTCTTATTATTTAATATTTTGATATCTTTTTTGAATTCGATCTTTTCCTAGTAGGAGCATGATCTCATATAAGTCTGGTGTCATTGATTTAGACGTTAAGGCTACACGTAGGACGGTAGAAACATCCGCAACTGATCCTTTATAATTTTCTTTGTGTTCTTTATAGTCTTTCATATTGCTGGCATATCCAAGGCTCTCCGATAATTCTTTGATGCCATTAAACCAAGATTCTTTGTTGTCTAGGCAAAAATACTTATCCATATATGTACTGGTAATTAGAGTGATTTCTTCTTTAGAAGTAATGGTCATCCATTCATAAGTTTTTGATGTTTTTTCATAAATATCATCATACATATACCAGATGTTATCCATGATTTCATCATATTTTGCAATATCTTTTCGTGGTTTCTTTTGTTCGCGTTCAATATTTAAAATGCCCATATAATAATCTTTATCTCTTTCGATTAAATCTTTTAATTCTTTGGAATAAAGACTTGCCCATTTGAAAGACTCTTCCATTAATTCTTCTTTGGTCATTTTGGAAATAATATTTTTAGAGATGTTTTTTAATTTATCTAAATCATACAAAGCACCCGATGAACTCATTTTCTTTGGACTGTAGGTAAAATCTAAGTAAGTATTGTTAGGGTTTGCCATATGCCATTCTTCATAGTTAGAGTTAATAATGGTCATTAAAGATTCGATTACAGCTGTAGTTGGATAACCACATTCTTTGTAGTAAGACATTGATGCTTCTGGATCTTTTCTTTTACTTAATTTTCGGGTGGTATTTCCGTCTTTTTTGATGATTAATGGTGTATGGATATATTTTGGTACTTTAAAGCCAAATGTTTTAAATAATTCGATATGTTTTGCTACTGATGGTAACCATTCTTCCCCACGGATAACATGGGTAGTTCCCATTAAATGATCATCTACTAAGTGAGCAAAATGATAAGTTGGTAATTTATCTGATGATTTCATGATAACAAAATCTTCATCATTTTCGGATAATTCTAGTTTGCCTTTGACTAAATCATTAAAGATAAACTTTTTTTCAAAGTCTCCTTCTGATTTAAACCGAATCACATAAGGTATACCTGATTTTATTTTTTCGGCTTGTTCTTCTAAAGAAAGATTTCTACATTTTGCATACTTCCCGTAATAGCCTGTTCTTACTTTGTTTGCTTCTTGATTTTCTCTCATGTCGTTTAATTCTTCTTTGGTGCAAAAACAAGGATAAGCTCTACCTATTTCAATTAAGTATTTAATAAATGTATGATAAATTTCTTTTCTTTCTGTTTGGCGATAAGGACCATATGCCCCAATTGATTTTCCTTCTATTTCATATTCATCAGGCATAATGTGATATTCTTCTAGGGTATCCATGACTAATTTAACCGCACCTTCAATTTCTCTTTTGGTATCTGTATCTTCATTTCTTAAATAAAATACACCACCTCTATTTTTGACTAAAATATAATCAATTAGCGCTTGAAATAAAGTTCCTAGGTGCATATATCCTGTTGGTGATGGTGCTACTCTAGTCACCACTTCTCCCTCTTTTAAATTTCTTCTTGGATATTTTTTTTCGTAGTCCTCTATATTACTAGTTAGATTAGGAAATATTAAATTCGCTAAATCTTGATTTGTCATCGTTTCTCACTTCTTTCTTTTGTTATTATAATACTTATTTTTTTGTTTGTCTAATTGAATTAAACATTATCTTGATTTATAATTTAGTTCATCTATCAATTGTTGATTGATTCTATCTCTATCTTCTTTACTTTCAAAATTTTGATTTCCAATGTGATTTAATAAACTTTTTGTCCGATTTAATAATTCGATCTGTTTTTTTCTGATATTTTTTTCTGTAATTTGTTCTTGTTGTAATTTGCGGTCTACCTCTTCACTCATCCATTTGATCCCAATATTCTCTAGTAAAGTAATGCGTTCTTCTGGCATTTCTTTCTTTTGATAAAATTGTTTTTGTGTATCTAGCCACCTTCCTAAGTTAATTTGACCGTCTTCATTGTGTTCCCAACCATTATTGATTTTGAATAGGCGCGGTATTTCTAAATCTCCCTGATGTTCATAATAAAGATGGGCATATTCATACATTTCTTCAAAACTTAAGGTGCTTTTTTTATTTCCAAAACGCATGCCGATTTTTAATAACTTCTGACCGCGTTCACTTTCTGGCGATACCGTTTTTCTTTGCGTTGCTATCCAAGTTCCTAAGTTAATTTGACCATCTTCATTGTATTCCCAACCATTATTGGTTTTAAATCTAACTGGTACTTCTAAATTCCCCCAATGTTTATAATAAAGACGGGCATATTCATACATTTCTTCAAAGCTTAAAGTGTTTCTTTCCTTTACAAAACGCATGCCAATTTCTAATAACTTCTGACCGCGTTCACTTTCTGATGATACTCTTTTTCTTTGTGTAGCTATCCAAGCGCCTAAGTT
>CAKPAK010000065.1 GCA_934132915.1 uncultured Bacilli bacterium | reverse complement strand
CAGATATACTCGTCTAATGGACAAAACTCCTTAAAAGTAAAAAAGAAATAACCGCAAATGGATGTTAAACAACTACGTCACTATTTTTAAGTGACGTTTTTCTATTTGAATTATCTTGGTTAATTTTATTTACATCTTAAATTTTATTGATTATACTATTTATATATCATAGATATAGAATACTTAAAAAAAATCATAATTTATTTTGAGTAAGGAAGCGATGCCATGGAACCTATTTTATATCGAATAACAAGGCCAATTATCAATATTTTATTTAAAATCTTTTTTCGTCCGACCTATATTGGATTAGAAAATATTCCCAATAAAGGCAGTGTTGTTTTAGCAGGAAATCATACCAATAATCTAGATTGTATCCTCCTTATCACTTCCACAAAAAGAACAATTCATTTTCTCGCCAAAGATGAACTTTTAAAAGGAGGAAAAAGAATTATCTTTCAAAATATGGGCATTATCCCTGTAAATCGAAGAATTCATGATAATAAAGCCCTGAAAAAAGCCGAGGAAGAATTAAAGGAAAATAAAGTAATTGGGATTTTCCCCGAAGGAACATTTAGCAAAGTAAAGGGCCAACTTCTCCCCTTTAAAATCGGTGCTGTAAAAATGACCAACGATACCAATGCCACTTTAGTTCCATTTACCATAACAGGATCATATAAATTATTAAGAAGAGGAATAACGATCACGTTTTATCCCAAATATCTAGTTCAAGAACCCTTAGGCGAAGCAAATGAAAAATTAAGAGATTTCTTGCAAAAAGAACTAGACAGAAAGAAGGAATGATTTTTGAGTATTTTAGATATGAAATTTTTTCGCTTTTTAGGCTTCAAAAAGAAACCCAATGCCCCTTGGAGCAAATACTATCAGAAAAAAGATATGAATTTATCCATCCCAGACATTTCATTATACGATAACTTCTTAAATAGCATGAAAAAATATCCCAACCATAACGCTATAGATTATTTTGGAACAAAAATTACTTATAAAGATTTAGCCTCTAAAGTAGATTTATGCGCTAAAGCATTCTTAAGTTATGGAATCAGAAAAAATGATGTGGTAACGATTTGCATGCCCAACACCCCAGAAGGCATAATCTCCTTTCTAGCCCTAAATAAAATAGGGGCTATCTCCAACATGATTCATCCATTAGCCAGTATGAACGAAATTAAAAATGACCTTACCGAAACCGGAAGTGTCATGATGGTTTTAATTGATGTTGATTATGAAAAAATAAAAGACATCGTGAATGATACAGAAGTTTATAAAATTATTATTGTAAGGGCTAGTGATTCCATGCCGTTTTTAATGAAGATTGGTTATAACTTAACCGCCGGAAAGAAGACTCTCTTACCTAAGAGAAATAGCAAATATATTTCTTGGCATGAATTCATGAAAAATGCAGATACTTACCAAAATGATTATCATTATATTGGAAAAAAGAATACTCCTGCCGTCATGCTTCATAGTGGAGGATCCACCGGAAAACCTAAAGCCATCGTTTTATCTAACGGCAACTTTGTTACCCTAGTAGAGCAATCTAGAATTGTTTTCGATGAATTAGTTGTCGGGGATAAATGCTTATCTATCATGCCAATCTTTCATGGATTTGGACTAGGTGTATGTGTCTATACCCCTCTTTGTGTCGGGGCAGAATGTATTTTAATTCCCCAGTTTAAAGCCGATGAATTTGATAAAATCTTAACCAAACATAAGCCAGAATTCGTAATTGGTGTGCCAACTTTATTTGAAGCGATGATGAAAAGTGAAAGAGAGTCAACCTTAAAACTAAACTATATCAAATATATCATCTCTGGAGGAGATACCTTAAGTTTAAGTCTAGAAAAAAGAATCAATACTTTTCTAAAAGACCATGGCGCAACCACTAGAATTGTTCAAGGATATGGCATGAGCGAGTGCTTAGCCGCTATTTCCCTAGGTTTTAAAAATATCCCAGAATATGGTTCTATTGGCGTTCCTTTCCCAGGATGTTATGTTGGAATATTCTCGCCAGAAGATAAAGAAGCTCCTTATGGAGACGAAGGAGAAATTTGTATCAGCGGTCCTAATGTCATGTTAGGTTATTACAACAACGAAAAAGAAACCAATGCTGCCTTACACATCCATGAAGATGGAAACGTTTGGCTTCATTCTGGAGACCTAGGAAAAATGAACGAGAACGGATTTATTCGGTATACTGGTCGCTTAAAACGATTAATTGTAACATCAGGATATAACGTATATCCCGTTCAAATTGAAGAACTATTAGAAACCCATCCCGCTATCATGCAAGCAACTGTAGTAGGCATTCCTCATCCTTACAAACAACAAGTACCCAAAGCCTTTATTGTCCTAAATAAAGGCTATAAAGAAAGTGAAACCCTAACCAACGAATTAAAAGAATTAGTAGACCAAAATCTTCCGAAGTATTCTAAAATATACGAATACGAATTTAGAAAGTCTCTTCCTAAAACAATGGTTGGAAAAGTAGACTTTCGCCGCCTTCAAGAAGAAAATAATAAACGAAGAAAGAGTGAAGAAAATGTCAAAAAAATTTAAAGGAGAATTTGGTTATAAACTCCTAACTCCACTCATGAGAGTATTATTTAATCTTTACTATCATCCCAAAATCATAAATAAAGAAGTCATTCCCAAAGACGGACCCATTCTAATCGTAGGAAACCATAAACACGTCTACGACCAGTGCCTAACCATCATGGCCACCAAACGTGTCATTCATTATATGGCCAAAAAAGAATACTTCGAAGGCCGTCTAGCTTGGTTTTTTAAGTTTGTTGGTTGTATTCCCGTTAATCGCCAAATTAAAGATACCGCTGCAACCGAACAAGCTCTGGAAATTCTAAAAAATAATGGTGCAATTGGGCTCTTTCCCGAAGGAACAAGAAATAAAACCAAAGATATTTTTCTTCTTCCCTTTAAGTTTGGCACCGTCTCTATGGCGAAGAAAACGAACGCAACTATTGTTCCATTTGGCCTAACGGGCGACTATAAATTTAGAAGCAAGAATTTAGTCGTTCGCTATGGAACACCTTTTAAAGTAGGAGATATGTCTCTAGAGGAGGCAAATGATAAACTCTATCATGAAGTAGAAAAATTAATGAAAGAAAATTTAAAAGAAAATTCAGGCAAAAGTTGACATTCTATTTTTATTCAGTATAATATTGAAAAGAAAATGTTACAAATATTTTAACCAATTTGAAAGTAGTGATAAAATGATAAACTTTATAGAAGAACAACAAAATTTAATTAAAAATAAGTTGCTCGAATTAAATTATGAAATAGATACAGTTGAACTTCTTCCTTCTTCAAGAAGAGATCTTGGTCAATATCAATTCAACGGAATAATGTCTCTTGGCAAAAAATACCAAAAAAATCCTCGGGAAATCGCCGCAGAATTAGTAGATTCCCTAAAAAAAGAAACCAACCTTTATTCTAGTGTTTCCTTAGCAGGACCAGGCTTCATCAATCTGACATTTAATGATTCTTATTTAAAAAGTTGTCTTCAAAGTATGAAAGAATTAAATAAGAAGAATTCTAGAGAAAAAAAATACAAAATTATTATGGATTATGGTGGACCAAACGTAGCAAAAACCCTTCACGTAGGACATTTAAGAAGTGCAAACATTGGAGAATCATTAAAAAGATTAGCCAAATACCTAGGATATGAAGTAATCAGTGATGTCCATCTTGGCGACTGGGGAAGACCCATGGGGTTAATTATTTTAGAATTATCCAAACAACATCCAGATTGGCCATTTTTTGATTCCAATTATTCTGGAGAATATCCAAAAGAAATTGAACTAACCAATCAAGATTTAGAAAGACTCTATCCCATTGCCAGTCAAAAAGCCAAAGAAGATGAAAAATACCTAGAAGAAGCCAGAGAAATCACCGCAAAACTACAACAAAAAGAAACCGGATATTATGAACTTTGGAAAAGAATTGTAGAAATTTCTAAAAAAGAAATTAAAAAAATATATGATATGTTAAATGTTTCTTTCGATCTTTGGAATGGAGAGAGCGATTCTGATTCGTATATCCCTGAAGTACTAGACTACTTAACCAACCAAAATCTTCTTTATGAAAGTGAAGGCGCACTCGTAATGAACGTCCAAAAAGAAGAGGACAAAGTAGAAATTCCTCCTGTTCTTCTTCAAAAATCTAATGGCTCAATTTCCTATGAAACAACAGATTTAGCAACCATCTGGGAACGAATAAAAAAATACAACCCCGATGAAATTTGGTATGTTGTTGATAATCGTCAAAAATTACATTTTGAACAAGTTTTTCGCGCGGCTTACTTATCAAAAATAGCTCCCTCTAATGTAAAATTAAAATTCTTAGGTTTCGGAACGATGAATGGAATCGATGGCCGACCATTCAAAACAAGAGATGGGGGAGTAATGACTTTATTTAATCTAATTGATTTAATTAAAGAATCAACCGCCAAACAAATGAATGAAGAAATCGAAGCAAAAGAAAGAGAACAGATTATCGAAGATATCTCTATTGCAAATTTAAAATATGCTGATCTACTTTCTAATCGCAGCACCGATTATGTTTTTGAACCCCAGAAATTTAGTGATACAAACGGAAAAACGGGCGTCTATATCTTGTATTCCACGATAAGAATTCGTTCTCTTTTAAAGAAAGCTACTCTTTCTGGCGAAAAATCAAATACTTTCTCAAAAATAGAAGAAAATGAAACAAGAGAAATTATTTTAAAATTACTTGAACTTCCCAATACATTAAATAAAAGTTTTTCCAATAAGTCCCTAAGTGAAATTACCGATTATTTATATCATTTAACGAACTTGTATAATTCCCTATACGCAAATTATAGAATATTAACCAACCCTGATGCAGAATTAAAAGAATCCTACTTATATTTATCTAAAATTGTTTTAATGGTCAATGAAACATTATTAAATATTTTAGGAATCTCTATTCCCAATAAAATATAACGGAAAGTAAGTACAATTTTTTGTACTTATTTTTTTTAAGTTCTCATAAAATTTCATGAAAGGGGGATTTATTTATGGAAAATACTTATCAAGTAATAAACCATTACAATACGTTATCTCTAACCATAGAGGAAGTACTAACGAAGTATTTTACCAACAAAATAAGAACGCGCTTCTATGATGAAGAATAAAGTAGGCATATACCTTCGCCTTTCTAGAGAAGATGAAAAAGACAAAGAAAGCGGTTCCATTAAAAATCAAAGGGCAATACTAATGGATTATATCAAAGAACATCATTTCAATTTTATCGCTGAATATGTTGACGATGGCATCTCTGGCACCACTTTTCAAAGACCAGGTTTTAAAAGATTAATTGAAGATGTAAAGAAGAAAAAAATAGATACCATCTTAACCAAAGATACTTCCAGATTAGGACGTGACCACATCGAATTTGGCTATTACGTAGAAAAATTTTTCCCAGAAAATAATGTAAGGTATATCGCTGTTAATGATAATATTGATACAAACAACACTGAGAATGATATGCTTCTTTTCAAAAGCGCTTATAACGATATGTATGTAAAAGATATTTCAAAGAAAATTAGAACCAGTCTTTATATTAAGAAAAAACAAGGTGAATTTGTTGGCGCTTATGCACCTTATGGTTATCAGAAAGATATTTATGATAAGCACAAATTAGTCATCGAAGAAACATCTGCCAATATCGTTAGAAGAATCTTTAATCTCTTTGTCAATCATCATTCTATTACCACTATCGCTAATACTCTAACAAAAGATAACATTCCCATCCCAAGTATTCAAAAAGGAATGAACAGAGGCATCAAATCATCTCTTTTCGGTATCTGGACTTCAAGAACGATAACCGATATTTTAACCAACCCAACTTACATAGGCAATCTAACTCAAGGACGCAGTAAGAAAATCAACTATAAATCCAAAAAAAGAATTCATACCAAAAAAGAAGAATGGATTATCAAAGAAAACAGTTGCCCCAAGATTATTGATGAAGAACTTTTCTTCCTTGCAAACACCATGTATCAAGCTAATTTACATGAGTATAAAAAAAATAGTAATGACCTTCTTTTAAAAGGATTTGTCTATTGTGCGGAATGTGGACATAAAATTAGTTTTCGAAAAATCTCAAACAAATACATATACGGAGAATGTAACTATTATTTAAAATATAAAAAATATAACGCTTGCACAACCCATAGCATCAAATATGAAACTCTAGAAAAACTTATCTTAAACGAAATAAGAAATCTCTTAAAAAAAGTTAACCAAGAAAAAATCATCCAATCGATCTACCAAAGTGTTTTAAATGAAGTAAAAGAAAAAAATAACAAAAGAATAACTTTTCTAAGGAAAGGACAAGAAGTAAACCAAATCAAACTAGATTCTCTTTATGAAGATAAATTAGCAAAACTAATTAATCAAGAAAATTACTTTCGAATAAAAGAGAAAATTGAGACAGAAAGCAAAAAAATAAATCAAGAAATAAAATTATTAGAAGAAAAAAATAGAATGTTAGAAGAAAATCATCAAGAAACTCAATTCTTCGTCAATAACCAAATCGATAAAGTCTTCTTAAGTACTTTAATTGAAAAAATTACCCTCACTCATGACAAAAAAATCAACATTTATTATCGTGTGAATTGTAACTTTTAATGGCATCAGTTGTAACCCCGTCTTTAAATAAAAGTTTCAAATTCCAAAGTGACTGGCCTTACAACAACTCTCAAGTTTATTTACTAAATTCTATCATTGACGATTTAAAAACCGATGAAGATAGAACCTTTAAAGCAACTGAAAATGGATACATATTAACATCTAGAGTAAATTATCCCAATAATAAAACCTTAACCAAACAACATGTCTACCTAGATAAAAACTTAAAAATTACGAAAGTAACCGTTGTCGATAAAAACGATAATACACAAATTGTAATGAACTTTAAAAAACAAGAATTAGACAAAAAATTTGATAAAAACTATTTTGAACTAAGTAACATCCTTAAGATGAATCAAAAAAATGATACCACCAAAAAAGAAGAAAACACCAAAGAAAATAGTAGTACTACCAATAATCATTCTAGTACGAATAACAATTCTGCCCCTAATAATAACACGACTACACCAAGTCAA
>CAKPAK010000064.1 GCA_934132915.1 uncultured Bacilli bacterium | reverse complement strand
GTAATGATTCAAGTAAGGCAGAAGTTATCAGGAGTTTTGCCAGTGATGAATTAAAAGTTCAAAGCTTATCTTTATTAAGTGATGATTCAAGTAAGGCAGAAGTTATCATTAGGTTTGCCAGTGATGAATTAAAACTAAAAGGATTGAATTCAATCAAGGAGGATGAAAATATATTAAAATTTATTGACATCTTAGGTTTAAAAACAGAAAATCAAAAACTAAATATTCTTAATTATATTAGTCAAAATAGTGCTAAATTTAAGATAGTTTCAGAGTTTTCTAAAGAAAATTTAAAGGAAGGATTAAATTACTTAACTTGGTTTGAAAAAGAACGAGATAAAGGAATGGGTAAAAAGTTAAAAATTCTTGAGGAATACAAAAAAATCTTACAAGGGAAAAATTCTCAAGAATCAATAGATAGTTTTATTGATTATATTGAAAGAAATCAAGAATGGTTAGATGAAAAATCCATCACTCAAATCGCAGGTGTTTTGCATCAATTTGATATCTCGAATTCTTTAGAATTATCTAACTTAAAAAAACAAATAGCGCCATTAGTATTATCAAGTTCAAATCCAGTAGAAAAATTTAATGAAATAGAAAAAATATTTTTAAAGAATAATCTTCCTATGTTTGGAAAAGAATTTTTATGTTTTCAAAACCTATATCCAGAATTTCAAAAAAGAGAAGGAAACAAAGAAATATTTGATTTTACTGAAGGCAGTAGGATATCTCCTGAACTTCTTTATCCTACTCAAACAAGAAAAATGAAAGCCGTATCAAAAAATGCTACAGATAAAGATATTCGCTTTCAAATTGTATTTAATGATTTACTAAGAATTGCTAGTCGCTCAAATAATCGCTCGCTAATAGAGTATCTAAATAATATTGAATATGGAAATACTTTATTTTTAGGAATATCAAAAGGAATAATAAAGTTTAATGACTTAGATGATAAATCAAAACAAATATTAGATGTTTTTTCTAATCATTTAGCCGCCTTGTACGAAAATACTAAAAAAGGCTCAGAAGAGATTTTTGAAAATTTATCTACTGTCGAGAAAGTTACTTACTTTTCTCAAAAATTCAGTCCGACAAACAGGTATGATTTACCTGATAGAATTGTTAGAAGTTTTGCTTATCAAGCAGGAATTGAAAGTTTTGAACAACTTAAGAACATTGTGATAAATTCTGTCCGAGAAAAAGAAGAAGTTTCAAAAAAAAGATCAGAAGAGTTAAAAAACGGAAAAAAGTTAGTTTTAGAACCAGGAGATTTTATTAGAGGTATAGGGAATATTGATTGTGTGGAAAGTTCTTTAAATAATGGTAATGTTTGCAAAGAATTTTTAGGAACATTTTTGGGAGAAAGTGATTCTGATACAACTCCGTTAGATGTTGATTTTACTTTAATCGACAAAGAAAATACTGATATTTATCATAATATTGTAAATTCTCCAACAGGTTTCGGCTTTGGTAATATTTATGTCATTTTAAAAAAAGACAATCCCAATTTAAATATTACTCGTGATAAAGAGGGAAATTTAACAGGTAAAGAATATGATCCATCTAAAGTAGAAGTATTTGGAACAAGTACGCAGGAAGGTGGATACGAAACCCATTGGGGAGCACGGACAGGAATTGCTTCATCAGACATAGATTACATTTTATTTAAAGAAGATTTAATAATTGATTCAAGCAATCCATATTCTGAAGATGGGAAAGTAAATTATATTTTACCTGAATCAGAAATTGAAAAGAGAGAGTATTATGATAAGCATCAAAATGATTTAGCAATCTTAAAAAATGAAGTAGTAAAAAATGGCTTTTATATTCCTATTGTAGATTTTTCTGGAAAAATTATTTTTACTGATGAAGAGTATCAAGAATTAAAACAAAAGATGGAAGGATTATCCCATTATGGAAGTAAAGAGTATCATTTAGAACAGCACCAATATAGTGATTATACAGAAAGAATAAAAGGATTGTTAGCTAGTAACAAACAAGAAACAAAAATTCAATCACAAAAAGTATATCAAGCACTATCTGGTATTATTCAATCCATTCCTATAGATGAAAATTCAACTAAAACCTTACAAGCTAAAAACAAAATAGGAATTGATTTAACACCTGGGAGTGTAGAAGTGTTAGAGACTGGCTCATCAGTTAGAGGAACAAATGTTCCATATGACTTTGACTTTGATTATATTTTTAGGTTAGATTCTAATATTATTAATGATGCCGAAAAAATGCATCAGTTCCGTACAAAAATATGTGAAGCATTAAATATTACTTCAGTACCATTTGGTGATTTTCGAGATGTAGAAGCAACTATTCCAGGACTAGGAACAATAAAATTAGATATTACTTTTATTCAAAAAAATGATAAAGTAGAATATTCCACAGAAATGGCTTTACAAGATAGAATGGATACTGTTTATAAAAGTAACCCAGCAGTAGGAGATGAAGTAACAGCAAATATCATACTAGCAAAACTGCTTTTAAAACAAGCTGGTTGCTATAAGCCAGAGAGAAAAGATCCAAATCAAGGTGGATTAGGTGGAGTAGGAATAGAGAACTGGATTACCCAAAATGGAGGTACTCTAGAAACTGCTGCTAATAGTTTTTTAAAAGCATCTGAAGGCAAAACATATGAAGAATTCAAACTGATTTACCATATTCATGATTATGGAAAAAATCACTTGTCTAAGGAAAAGAAAACATATCCTTATGATGATTTTATCTTTAATAACATGAATAGTATAGGATATCAAAAAATGCAAGAAGTATTAAGAAAATATATTCGATATTTATCAGGAGAAAAAGACCTTTTCCCAGAATTAGAAGAAGTTTTAAATGCATTAGAACAACAACAAGAAAAAGAAGTAACAACTGCACATAGTAGAGGACTAGTTTCATTCTTTATCCTAATTAGTTTAAGTTTATTGATTTCTATCGTAACTATGATTTATATCCTTTTAAGAAAATAGGCGCTTGGATAGTGTAAAATTTTATTGACTGGATTGAATATTAGCATGCTAGTCCCCCTTAGAGCTAGTATTGTAAAGTTATCTTCAGAATATAACATTGGTACATTGGAATAAGAGGAGTTAAATGTATCGGTTTTTCAAAATTCGATGGACCTAGCAAAAAAATGTTATAAATTTATTTTATCTTCGTAAGTTAACTTTGACATATAAAAACCTCGTTTCTCTTATGTCCAAGAAACGGGGTTCATATCATTTATAATGGATATGCAATATGGCATTGCCAAAAGTAATACTTGTCTTATAAGTGGTATCGCTAGAGAGTTAGATGAAAAAACTAAATTAAATTATACAATTGAAAGATTATGTGATAATCTTCTAAAATTAAATGAAGAAGAGCTTAAAGTTATAAATGATAATTATATAAATGAAGTAAGTAATTTATTTGCAAATGAGCCAATTGCAATATTTGATGATTCAGATATTTCTAAAAGATATGGAAAAAAGTTTGAAGACTTAGATAAAGTATTAGATGCATCTAGTGTAAAGAAAGAAATAGTTCTGGGGTATCATGTATGTGAAGCGGTTGTTCTTACTAAAAATGAAAAGCAACCTATAAGTTTATATAGCAAAATTTATTCTTGCACTAGTAAGGGTTTTATCATCATGAATAAATATACAAACGATAGTATAGATACAGTTCGAAAAGTTTTGAAGAGAAAATGTAATATGATTTTTGATAGAGGATATGATGATAATAAAATAATAGATTATGTGGATAAAACTGAAAATTATTTTGTCATTAGAATTAATGATGATCGAACTTTTTATTTTAAGAATAAAAAGAAAAAATGTTATGATGTAGCAATTAGAAGAAAAGGTAAAGTGAGACCTTATGGTTTGATGATAATGAAGAACATGATGTATATATTTCTCATACTAAAGTTAGATTACCATATAATAAAAAAGATTATGAATTAGTAATTGTATATGGACTCTCTGAAGAAAGGCCCTTAATTTTACTTACAAATAGAGATATTCATTCAAAAGAAGATGCTATAAAAGTAGTAAGACTATATTTTTATAGATGGAGAATAAAAGAATATTTTAGAGCCAAAAAGCAAGAATATGAATTTGAAAATATGAGAGTAAGAACTTTAAAATCTATGAATAATTTAAATCTATTATTAACAATTCATTTAGGACACATTGGTAAATCAGTTGAATTTATGGATAAAAAATTGTTAACTATAAAGATAATATTAAGAAGTAAATCATTAAGAAATAATATACTTGTATGGATAAGTCAAATAGCAATAGGAATCGGGAAGATTCTATCATTTGCACATACGGGAATAAAAGATTATTAAAAAATAGAACAATGCGATAAATATAGACAACTTGAATTGAAGTTATAACCAAGATAACTAATAATTAACTAAAAGAGCATTTTAAAATGCTCTGTTTTGTGATATAAAAAATTAGATAAATTTGTTAATTTTATAAATTTTATTTTTATTCTTAGAATATTTAACAAAATTTTTGTAAAAAACCTAAACTCAAATTTTTTGTATATTTTAATTTGAATGATTAAGTTTTAGAATTATTTTGTTAACAATTAATTGATTTTTCAGTACTTTTGTGCTATAGTATTACAAGATTTTAGGGGGGAATTATGAGAGAATTTAAAAGGTTGTTTGAAGAACTTGGTTACACATTTCAAAGTGCGGATGTTTTAGAAGATGTTTATTTATTTTATAAGTATTATAATAACAAAGTAAATAAAGGCGTTTCTGCAATTTTACTTGAGGGGGATCCTGGCTGTGGTAAAACTTTTTTATCCGAAGTATTTAGTCGATTTTTAGGACAAGATACAGAATATATTTACACACAATGTGTTGAAGAAACGAATAGTGATAGATTAATCGCTACATATAATGTTCCTGCCATAGTTAAGGGGGACGCTGATAGATCTATAGCAGAAGGGATTTTGACTAAGTCTATAAATTTAGCTAATGCTGGAAAAAAAGTAGTATTGACGATTGATGAGTTAGATAAGGCAAGAGAGGTTTTAGATTCATATTTTTTAGATTTCTTACAAAATGGAAAGATAGAAACTTCAAATAATGAAATATTAACTTTAACTGAAGATGGTAGAAAAAATTTATATGTAATTCTTGCCAAAAATAATGAGAGAAATTTGTTGGATGCACTATTAAGAAGATGTTCAGTAATTAAATTACCACCTATGCCACCGGTATTAGCCTATAAAACATTAATAAAGAGATTTGAAAATACAGAACACGATCCAAAATTTTTAAAATTTATTTCTAAAGTTTATGAGGCAATTTATAATGAACAAATGAATAGTAAGGAAGAGTTATTATCTCGTTTGCCTGCACTCCAAGAACTTATTACTGCCATTTCTAGTGATAATGAATTATATGAAAACGGGGTTAGTAGTACAAGAAGAATTAATAGTTTAATAAGAAAATTAGGAAAAGATAGTGAAAGTCGAGATATTATAACAAATATATTAACAAAGAAATTTAAATATCAACACCAAGATAGCAATTATACTAATGAAACTCTTGATTTAGATATGACTAATCCCGATGACTATATGAGTACAAAGGATGCAGATAGTTTAGTAGAGCAATATATCGCGAAGAAAGATAATGGTGAATATATTTTTGAAGAAGATGAATTTGATGATCCAATGAAAGATATTGCTAATATTCTTGATAACATGAAGGAGGATGAATCACTCGTTTTTATAGATAAAGAAAATAAAGAAAAGATAGTGGAACTAGGTATTTTAACTCATCCTGATCCAAAGGCATTAGAAATTTTATTTGATAAAGTTAGATTTAAAGGAAACCCTAATAGTAGATTTGGCTTTTTAAATTTTGAAGAGGATAATTTCGTTGGATTAATGAAATATAAAAATACTTTAATATTAATTGCAAACAAGGAATATGTTTCTCCTAGGTTATTCATGAGAGGGCTATCTACTATTATAACAATTATATATAATTCAAACGAAAACATCGATTGGGACCATACATATTTTTCTATAATTTCTGCTAGTGATTTTAAACTTACGGGATTAAATGCAAAAATATTATCAAATATTCCAAATTTCGTTTTAGATAAGATGACTTTTCAAAATGGTGTGCACACTTATCAAACTTCTAATTTAAAAGTAACATATGATGATAGTCTTAACGTTAGTTACTTTAGATATTTACAAAGATATAAAGCTGAACCACTTTATGAAGCAATCGAAAAAATTTGTAGATTTAATCCTGAACTTGCTATACCAGTATCATTTATTTATGCAAAAAAATTTACTTCATTTGAGCGAGATTTAGTTTATAGATATTCTGAATTTGAACGGGATATGAGAAATTGGGAAAAATTAAAACGGGATGGTTGGGAAGTTACTATTGATAATTTTGAAACAATGAATTTGTCTCTTTTAAATGCAGAGTCTAGTAGAGATTCTTGGGATCGAACTCCTAAATTTTCAATGGAAGATGATTTAATTGTTTTTCGGCCAAAAGAAGAACGGGATGAGGAAAACAAAAAAATACATATATATCCAAGATATCAATTAAAAAATAAATATTTATTATATACTTCTAATGAAGACTTTGAGAATAATGAGTTATTTAAACAATTAAATCCTTTTCAAAAAGAAATTGCTTTAATTGCGAGAAGTATTTTTGGTAACTTTGTTCTACAATTTTCTAGTGAAAGGAAGCCTGATTATTTTTCCGTTTTAACCATGTCACAAACTGGTAAAATTGTTGAAAATGCCAATAATAGAAGCCGTATCCCTGGTATTAGTCAAGATATTACTATAGAAAACGATTTTACTAATTATTATGATTTTCTATCTCAACCTTCTTCGGTTATTACACCAAATAAGGTATTAAAAAGGACTTTAACAAAATGAAAAAAATACCTACTTTAGATGAGTTATTAGATTACGGTGAAGAATATAAGTATCCTGATTTAATAATGAGTGATTATTTTCGGATTGATAATACTAGAAAAAAGGATAATAAGCCGAGTGGTGGACAAACGCAAGAACAAGGTTCTGAGCAACAAAGTGATGGGAAAATTCAAGAACAAGGTTCTGAGCAACAAAGTGATGAACAAGCTCCAGAACAAGGTTCTGAGCAACAAAGTGATGAACAAGCTC
>CAKPAK010000063.1 GCA_934132915.1 uncultured Bacilli bacterium | reverse complement strand
TTGGCAGTGGAAAGGACTTTAAACAATTAAAATAATAATTGTTTTTTTGAAAAATGAAGTTAATTTATAAGAAAAAGCCAATTAATGTAACTGTTACAAATAACCCTAATTTATTAAAGTATCATTTTCAAAAGTTGTATTATGCTATTATGATAAAAAATTGTAATAGTTATAGTTCGGTCGCTAATAAGCAAAGAATAGATGTCGTTTTTGTAGATGAACAGTTAAAAATTATTTCTGTAAAGAAAGAGATGCATGAGAATACAATTGTGAAAAATGACCAGGCAACCACAGCCATTCTTTTACCTTTGAATTATTTTGAATATTTAGAAGTGGGAACATTCTTTGAAATAGAGGATAATTTATGATGAATAAGAAAAGATTAATACCTATAATATTAGTTTTTGTCATAGTAGCGCTCCTTTCTCTTTTCTTCTTTTTATACAAAATTGATTTTCAAAACCATCAAACTTCAAATTTAACGTCACCAACTCAAGCAGAAAATAAAATTGATAAAATATTAAAGAATGACCTACCAGATAAAATAAATCGAGAATTTTTAACTTGGTTACAAGAACAATATGGAGAGGATAATTTAAATAAGGTATTAGATGAGTTAAAAAGTAATGCTTATTATGATGCCATTTGGCATAAAATTTATCAAAATTCTTTAAATGTTTTAATAGACAGATTTAATGGAGAAGAGGATAAGAACAAAAGAATAAAAGTATTAGAATCGACTGGGGAAACAACTACGTTAAGTTTTATTGGGGATGTGTCCTTGGCGGATAATTGGTATATTATGCCAAAATATGATCAACGAAAAAAAGGAATATATGGAATTCTATCTGAAGATATTGTAAATTTATTAAATCAATCAGAAATTACTATTGCCAATAATGAATTTACCATTAGCAACAACGGAGAAAAACTTCCTAATAAGTATTATACGTTTAAAGCTACACCAGAACGATTAAAAATTTATAAAGAAATGAGTGTAGATTTAGTTACCCTTGCTAATAATCACATTTACGATTTTGGAGAAGTTGCCTTTCAAGATAGTTTAAAATCATTAGAGGAAAATGACATTCCTTATATTGGAGCGGGAAGAAATATTGAAGAAGCGACAGCCCCCTTTTATTTTATTGCAAATGGATACAAAATCGCATTTTTAAATGCCACTAGAGCGGAAAAATTTATTCTTACCCCAGAAGCAACGGAAACATCAGGTGGAGTATTTCGGTGCTATGATCCAACATTACTGATCCAGCAGATCGAAAAAGTAAAACAAACGAGTGATTTTGTTGTTGCGTTAATTCATTGGGGAAAGGAAGATTCTGATGAATTAGAAACTGTACAAGTCGATACTGCAAAGCAATACATTGACGCAGGTGCTGACCTGATTGTAGGAACGCATGCACATACCCTTCAAGGAATCGATTTTTATCATGACAAAGCCATTATTTATAATTTAGGGGATTTTATTTTTAACAACGAAACAAAAGACACTGCCATCTTTCAATTTTCAATTAATTCTGAAGGAAATTTTCGATATAAAATCATTCCTTGTCAACAAAAAGAAGAGTACACACAAGTATTACTATCAGAAGAAAAAACACGTGTAATTCAAAAATTGCAAAAACTTTCTCCCAATGTTGTAATAACAGAAAATGGTAATTTTTATTCAAGAAGTACAAATTAAGTACTTCTTTTTGTAACCTTAAAATTAACAAAAGATCGTTTCTAACACTTTTTAGAAAAATAAAATACTGATACAGAAAAAAATGAATAAAAAGATCTAAAATAAGTAACGCTTCTGTTTCATTTACATATCTATTATAAATAAACGTAAAATATTATAGTTGACAAAAAATTAATTTGTAGTAAAATAATTGGTCACGAGGAGGAGATAATATGCCAGAAGAAATGCTATGTCTAGCAGGAAAATACCCTAAACTATTAGGTTTTATTGATTTTACTAAAGGACAATATGTGAATTTAATAATTAAATTAAAGGAAGATATTACAGAATTAGAAATTAGAGATTTTTTTAATACTTTATATCACGCTAAATTAGATGGTACTTACAGCCAAACTCTTACATCTGGTTACAGTACTAGTGATTTACGATTGGCTTTAAAAGATATTATGACAGAAAAAAATGTCATCAATTTAAAAAAGATATATGAAATCGCCAATAAAGAATCAGAAATCTCTAAATATTCTTTACAACTAGTTATTGAAAGATTTTTTAGTATGTTTGAAGTAGTGGGTGAAGAAAAAACATTTACAATCGAAGAGTATAACGAAATGGTGAGAAATCTTAATACTAATCCACTATTTAAAAATCAAGAAAGTAATTTTAGAAAAGAAGCAGAAGCATGTTTTTATAATAGTTATTTCTTAAATGAAAAAAACATACTATTCAATAAACAAATCATGAAACCAAAGACAAAGGTACTTGTTCCAGAAAAAGCAGTAAGTTAAAAATAACTTTAAATAAGGTTATTTTTTTTCTACCATATTTTCCCATATTTAAGTGTTTCTATTGACAAAAAATATTAGATTTTTGTATAATCATTAATGTTAGTTACCTTACAAAAAGAGGTGAGAAATGAACTCAAAACAAAATATTGCATTAGAAATAAAATGTATGGACAATATGATTAACAGACATATTATAAATAAAGCAAAAAATTTAAAAATGACATTTACATTGACACCAGTTCAATTTAGAATTTTACACTATCTCTTTAAAAATAAAGAAAAAATTATTTATCAAAATGATATTGAAAAACTAATTGAATCACGTCGGTCAACAACATCTGGTATTTTAAACACAATGGAAAAAAACAATCTAATAAAAAGAGTAGATAGTAAAAAGGATGCCAGAAAAAAACAAATCATATTAACATCATCTTGTAAAGGATATTACAACAAAATGTTAAAAGAACGTCAAATATTCGAAGAAAAATTAAAAGAAAATATTTCAAACGAAGAGCTAGAAATATTTTTTAAGGTAACTGAAAAAATAAAGAGTAATATAATGAATATGTGAGTCTTATATTACAAGAAAAAATATTTTAGAAAGGAAAAGAATATGTTTAAATTATTAAAAAATATTAGTAAAAAGCAATGGTTCTTCATTATGATTAGTTTTGTCCTAATCGTAGGTCAAGTATGGCTAGAACTAAAAATGCCTGACTATATGTCAGAAATTACCGTCTTAGTTCAGAGTGAAGGAAGCAACATGAAAGATATTCTAATAAATGGTGGCTACATGTTAGCGTGCGCCTTAGGAAGTCTTTTATCAGCAATTATTGTAGGATATTTAGTTTCTAATATCTCAGCAACCTTCTCGATGAAAGTAAGAAAAAAATTATTTAATAAAGTAGAAAATTTATCTATGAACGAAGTAAAACAATTTTCTACAAGTAGTTTAATTACGAGAACAACGAATGATATTACCCAAGTTCAAATGCTAATTTCTATGGGATTACAACTATTAATTAAAGCACCAATAACAGCAATTTGGGCAATTAGCAAGATCTTAAATAAAAGTACAGAGTGGAGTATTATTACTGCTATCGCTGTAGCAGTTTTACTAACAACAATAGGAATCATTATGATTATTGTCCTACCAAAATTTAAGATTGTTCAAAAATTAACCGATAATCTAAATAACGTAACAAGAGAAAATTTAACAGGAATTCGTGTTGTTAGAGCCTTTAATGCTGAAGAGTATCAAGAAAATAAATTTGAAAATGTTAACACAAAACTAACTAATCAACAATTATTTAATCAAAAAACATTTGCAATTTTATCACCTATTATGTACCTAGTAATGTACTTTTTAACATTAAGTATTTATTTCGTTGGAGCTTCTTTAATCAAAGAAACCGTTTTATCCAACAAATTAACGATGTTTGGAGACATGGTCGTGTTCAGTACTTACGCTATGCAAATCATCATGTCTTTCCTTATGTTAGCGATGATTTTCATGATGGTACCCCGTGCTAGCGTTTCTGCAAATCGTATTAATGAAGTACTAGATACAGAAGAGAGCATCAAAGATGGCAGTATCGACAAGGTGACGACAAAAGAAAAGGGTACAGTTGAATTCAGAAATGTTTCTTTCAAATATCCTGATGCCAAAGAATACTTATTAAGAAATATCTCTTTTAAAGCAGAAGAAGGTCAGACAATTGCTTTCATTGGTTCAACAGGAAGTGGAAAATCAACTTTAATTAATCTAGTACCAAGATTTTATGATGCTACGGAAGGAGAAGTTTTGGTAGACGGTATAAACGTTAAAGAATACACTCAAGAATTCTTACACAACAAAATTGGTTATGTTCCTCAAAAAGCCGTTATGTTTGATGGAACAGTAAATACAAATATTGCTTATGGAGAAAATGGAAAACCAGAAGTAACAGAAAAACAAATTAAAAAAGCTATTGAAGTTGCTCAAGGAAAAGAATTTGTTGAAAAAATGGATAATAAATATGATACTCATATTGCCAGTGGAGGAACTAATGTATCTGGTGGACAAAAACAAAGATTAGCAATCGCTAGAGCAATCGCTAGAGATCCTGAAATTTATATCTTTGATGATAGTTTCTCTGCACTAGATTATAAAACTGATGCAACATTAAGAAAAGCCTTAAAAGAACATACTAAAACATCAACCAGTCTAATTGTTGCCCAAAGAATAGGTACCATCATGAATGCCGATAAAATTATCGTTCTAGATAATGGAAAATGTGTAGGAATGGGAACACATAAAGAATTATTAAAAACATGTGAAGTATATAAACAAATTGCTTTATCACAATTATCAAAGGAGGAATTAGAAAATGCCTAGTGAAAATAATCAACCAAAAAGAAGACAACACGGACCAGGTATGGGCCCAGCACCTGCAGAAAAAGCTAAAAATTTTAAAAGTGCCATTTCTAGATTATTTAAAGAACTAAAAAGCTTTCATGCTCTAATCTTAGTAGCCCTAATCTTAGCAGCCTTAAGTTCCGTATTATCAATTATTTCTCCAAATAAATTATCAGACTTAACCGATGAAATTTCCAAAGGATTAGTCATTAAAACAGATGTCATGAAAGAAATAACCACAAAAGTAACAGAATCTGTCTCAGAAGATAAATTAAAAACAACCTTACCACAAATCTTACAAATGAATTTATCCGAAGAAACAGCAAGAGAAATCTTAACTTCTCCATCAATTAAAGAAGAATCTAAAATAGCATTTCAAAATAGCATGGCAAAAATTAGTACTATGACGAACCAACAAGATATCATGAAGGAGTTATCTAATTTACCAGAAGATGTTTTAACTTGCATCTTAAAAACATCTACCTATCAAGGAATAGAAATTACCTCTCCTGAAAAAGTTACTTTCTTAAAAAGTGTTACCCAAATGATGGATAAAGAAAATAAAACAAGTACCACTCTTGAAATCCCGGAAAGCATTCAAAAAGTACTTTTCCAAGATTTTAAAATCAAGAGTACTACCATTACCTCAAGTGACCAAGCAAAATTTTTAACGATAATGAGTGGAGTAGGAGATAAAACTAACACTAAAGAGTTATATACAAAACTAGATAAATTACCAAAGAATATCAAAAAGGTAATAGAGCCAACTATGAATATGAATAAAATTAAAGGAATTGCTTTATTCTTAGTAACAGTTTATTTACTAAGTGCATTATTTAGTTATATAGAATCTATCTCTATGACAATAGTTGCTAATAAATTTGCTAAAAAACTAAGAAGCAATATCTCTACGAAAATTAATAAATTACCATTAAAATTCTTTGATGCCCATCAATCAGGAGATATCTTATCTAGAGTAACTAACGATGTAGATACTATAGCACAGTCAATGAATCAATCCCTATCTACTTTAGTTAGTGCAATAACTCTATTTGTAGGTACTATTATTATGATGTTTGTAACCAATTGGATTATGGCAATTACCGCTATTGTTTCTAGTTTATTAGGCTTTGTCTTTATGTTTTTAATCTTAGGAAAATCTCAAAAATACTTTACTGCAAGACAAGTAGAATTAGGAAACTTAAATAGCCATATTGAAGAAATCTATTCTGGATTAAATGTTGTAAAAGCATATAATGGAAAAAAAGAATCAGATCAAAAATTTGATGAATTAAATAAGAAAGTATATGAATGTAATAGAAAAAGTCAATTCCTATCTGGACTAATGCCTCCAATGATGAACTTTATTGGAAACTTTGGTTATGTAGCTGTATGTATCGTAGGAGCTCTACTAACCATGAATGATTTAACAACATTTGGAGTAATCGTAGCATTTATTGCTTATGTAAGACTATTCACTTCTCCATTATCACAAATTGCTCAAGCAATGACATCACTACAATCAACAGCAGCAGCAAGTGAAAGAGTATTTGAATTCTTGGATGAAGAAGAAATGCCTAGCGAAGAAAATAAAACAAAAGTTTTAGATAGAAAAAAAGTAAAAGGAAAAATAGAATTCAATCAGGTTGTGTTCCAATATGATGGCAATGATAAACCAACCATTCATAACTTTAGTGCTGTAGCAAAACCAGGACAAAAAGTAGCAATTGTAGGACCTACCGGAGCAGGTAAAACAACAATGGTCAATCTATTAATGAAGTTCTATGAAATTAATGGAGGAGATATCAAAATCGATGGTGTATCTATCGATGATTTAACCAGAGAAAATGTCCATTCCTTATTTACTATGGTGCTACAAGATACTTGGTTATTTAATGGAACCATTAAAGAAAATATTATTTATAATCGTGAAAATGTAAATATGGGTCGCGTAGAAGAAGTATGTGATACCGTAGGAATTAGCCACTTTATTAATACCCTATCAGATGGCTATGACACAGTAATTAGTGATAACGATTCCGTATCCGCAGGACAAAGACAATTAATTACCATTGCTCGTGGAATGTTAAGCGATTCTCCATTCCTAATTCTAGATGAAGCTACTTCCAATGTTGATACAAGAACCGAAGAGTTAGTCCAAAAAGCTATGGATAAACTAACCGAAGGAAAAACATCATTTATTATTGCTCATCGTCTATCAACCATCAAAAATGCAGATCTTATCCTAGTAATGAAAGACGGAAATATCGTTGAGCAAGGAAAACATAATGAATTAATCAAGAAAAATGGTTTCTATGCAGATATTTATAATTCACAATTTCAAAAATAAAATACTTAAAAAGAAATATCCTTAAATTAAGAGTATTTCTAAATAAGTATTTTTTTGATTTTAATAAGCAATATCACTTTTATATACTTCTATTACTGGACGAACGCCAACTAAAACATCAGTTCTTTGTACTTCTACACTATGAACACGTCTTGCTGTAGCATAAATTATCCAACCATGATTTGACATCGTATTTCTAGGCGTTTCTAACCAGTATCCATCAAATTTAGAATTATCTTTCTTTGAAAAATTAGTATTTTCAGCAAGATAAAGATGACTATCTAATTCTCCATTTTTCCAAGTTGGAATATAAAAAGTAACAAGCTTTTTCACTTCAGCAATAGTCAAAAGACGTGCAGCATATTTAGAATAACTAAGTACTTCAGGAAAAGTATGACCATCTTTTGTACTAGTAGTACCATATTCATTAATTAATTTTCTTTCTGTATTAAATAAACTAACATTACTCCATTGATTAGTAGTAGGAAGTTGCTCCATAGCCGTTCTAGGTCCATGCCAATTTTCTTTTGAACTATCGTATGGATAATATTTCTCATTATTTGGCTTTCCTTCACTAACATTATT
>CAKPAK010000062.1 GCA_934132915.1 uncultured Bacilli bacterium | reverse complement strand
CTGCGTCAAAGGCTTGTTTTGTTTCTTCATAACCTTCTTGGTTATGGGGATATAAATTTAGAGGATTATTCATCTTGGACCCTCCTTATCTCTTTTCTTTATTTATTTTTTTAAACTAAAAAAGGATGAAAAGAAATGCTAGTGAAATTGTTAGTAGTTACTATTTTCTTATAATATATTCCTGAGAGTTATAAGATCTACTTGTCTTCCACTTTATACAATTCTCCTCATCTGTTAAGTATCATAGCATAAATATTGAAAAAATACAACTTAAATAAAGTTTATTAAAATTTCATTGGATAAATATAAATATTTATCGGCAATAAAAAGATGATTGTTTTTAAGAATTAATTTTTTTTCTTGAAGTAATTTTTTTACGGAAGGAATATCCGTAACTTTTTCGTTGTATTTTTTTTGAAAAGCAACGGTATCTAATCCTTTAATTTTTCGAAGGCCTAAAATAAATTCATTCGAGATCTTTATTTTTTTTTCTTCTTGGATAACTTCACGGATATATTCTTTATTTAAGTATTTGCTTAAATTTAAGGTATTACATATTCTTTGATCTTCTAAATAGCTAACAGCCCCTAGGCCAAAACCATAATAAAATCCATTGTTCCAATAATTTAGGTTATGAATAGATTGATAGCCTGGGAGGGCATAATTAGAAATTTCATAATGTTGATAATGATTTCTTTTGAGAAGATGTTTGATTTTTTGATACATTTGATATTCTTTATCCTCATCAATATATTTTCGATTTTCAATTCCAAAAATGGTATTTTTTTCAATGATAAGAGAATAAGCGGAAAAATGAGGGATATTTAAATCTAAAAAGGTATTGATGTCTTCTTCTATTTCTTTTATGTTATTGGATATGCCATAAATATAATCGATAGAAATATTTTTTATTCCAACTTCTTTTAGTTCTTTTATGACTTCTTTTACCATTTCTTTATTGTGATATCGACCTAATATTTTTAAATTTTTGTCTTGAAAAGATTGAACGCCTAAACTAACCCGATTGACGCCATATTTTTTTAGGCATTCTATTTTGTCTTTGGTTAAACTTTCGATGTTAGATTCGATGGTAAACTCTATTGGTTTTGTTCTTTTGAAGATTCGGGTGATTTCTAGTAAAGTCGTTAATTCGGATAAATCAAGGCTAGTTGGGGTACCACCTCCAATATAAATTGAGGTTACTTCTTCTTCTTGATATCTAGATTTGATTTCAGAGGCTAAGCTTTCTAAGTATTTTCTTGTAAATTTTTTGTCATAGAGCATTTTGGGGAAATCACAGTAATTGCAAATATGATGACAAAAAGGAATGTGGATATAGATATACATTAGAATAATCCTTTTATTTTTCCCGTTGCATCAATATCAATTTTTTCATAATTAGGAGTGGAAGATAATCCAGGCATAGTCATCATATTTCCTAAATATACAACAACAAATTGGGCTCCAGTATAAATGTTTACGTCTGTGATGGTGATTTCATAATCCTTTGGATAGCCTAGTTGTTTGGGGTTATCGCTTATTGAATATTGGGTTTTGGCCATACAAATTGGAAAGTTTTGGTATCCCATTGTTTCGTATTTTTTTAATTTTTGTTTGATTTCTTCACTCATTTTAAGGCGAGTGGTGTGGTAAATTTCTTTGGTGATCATTTTAATTTTTTCTTCAAGAGGAAGATTGGTAGGATAAAGCAAATGAAAATCTGGTTTTCGGTTACACATTTTGATCACTTCTTCAGCTAAAGAAATGGCCCCTATTCCTCCTTTTTCATAGGCAGTTATGGTCGAAAAGGCATAATTTTTTTCTTGAACAAAACGGCGGATGAGTGCGATTTCGGCGGGGGTGTCTGTTTGGTATTGATTTAAAGCAACAATAATATTTGGAGTAAACTTATGGATGTTTTCTAGGTGAACTTCAAGGTTCGCGAGACCTTTTTGAATGCCTTTTAAAGATTCGGTTTGAATGAGTTCTGAAGATATTCCGCCTTGATGTTTTAATGCTTTAGTTGTTACGACTAAAACAACGGCATTAGGGGTTAGTGCGGCACTTCGGCATTTTATGTTAAAAAATTTCTCCGCCCCTAAATCAGAACCGAATCCCGCTTCGGTGATGACATAATCCGCAAGTTGTAGACCTAAACGCGTAGCGATGACACTATTACAGCCATGCCCAATATTGGCAAAAGGACCCCCATGAAGCAGAATTGGATTATTTTCTAAACTTTGTACTAAATTTGGTTTAATGGCATCTTTTAAAAGTGTCGCTAAAGCGCCTTCTAACTTTAAATCTTTTGCATAGATTGGTTCGCCTGAAGTATTCAAGGCTAATAGAATATTGCCCAATCTTTCTTTTAAATCTTCTAAATCATTGGCCAAACAAAGAATACTCATCATTTCGCTAGCGGCCGTGATGTTGAACGACTCTTTTCGGTTTTCTAGTTGAATTTTGCGTAAAGCTCTATCGTTCATGTCCAAGCAACGATGAAAACAGATTTTTTCTTTGTCGATAGCTAGTTTGTTTCCAAAATAAAGATGATTATCGATGGCTGCGCTAATTAAATTATTGGCGGAAGTGACTGCATGAAAATCGCCTGTAAAATGTAAGTTAATGTCATCCATAGGGATAACTTGGGCGTAGCCACCACCAGTAGCTCCTCCTTTCGTCCCAAAAACAGGTCCTAAAGAAGGTTCTCTTAAAACAGCTAAGGAATTTTTGTTTAACTGTCTTAACCCATCATTTAACCCAATACTAACCGTAGTTTTTCCTTCTCCGTAAGGTGTTGGCGAGATCGCGGTTACTAAAACTAATTTTCCTTTTTCTTTAGTGGTTATTTTGGAAAAATCAATTTTTCCCTTATCTGATCCATAACTTTCAAAATTTTTTTCTACCCCTAATTCTTTGGCTAGGGTGATTATTTTCTTTTTCTTACTATTTTCTGCAATTTCAATATCCGTCATTTTCTCATCTCCTTTAGTGATTATTATAATATAGTTTATTCTATTTTACAACTGAATTTTCTTATGCTATAATGTTTATGGTAGGGATGGTATATGATAAGAAAAAAAAGTGAACAAGAAAAAATTCAATATGAAGAACAAATTCAACAGTGGAAAGCAATTGCCCATGATATTATCGATAAAGAGGTTATCGCGAATCAGATGGTTTGTGGCGTTTTTCCTCTTACTTTTGTAGAATATTACCATGATTTTTTGCCTTCAAAACGGTATCACTTAATGAGGAAAATTAATTTAATATTATCACCTAATCAATGTATGGGACTTTTTATGCCTCAAGAAAACTCTATTATTATATTTTTAGATAATTTCAACGAAATGCGTGTTCTTCCTTTTCAATTGGAAGAATTAGTTCTTACTTGCTATCATGAAGTTAGACATCTCATGCAAGGATGGTTTAGTGTCGGAAGTTTATCTGGCTATTTAAAAGAAATCGAGGAAAAAATTCGTGCTAGTGGGGCAAGGCGTGATTACAACGTGAATCATGATCAGTATTCTTTTGAAATTGGTGCAAATCTATATGGAATTGTCAATGCTCAAAAATACTTAAAGAAGAATTTCCCTGATGTTTATGCGCGTTCGCGGGAATGGTTAGAAAAGCGCGAAATAAAATATCGATTTGATTATTATTGTTATGATCCAATTAGCACCATTGATTATTATGTGACGGTATGTCGTAAAAAATATCAAAATGACGTAATTCGGCCGGTTCCGGGAATTGTCTCTGAGATATTTCTAAAAAAAGACTTTAAATTTAAAAAGATTCGTGAAATGATGCAACATGAAGATTATCCTAAACTAGAGAAAGATTTAATTTATACGGTTCTTAGTTCTCAAACTTTTTTAAAGCAAGTATCCCTTGAAAAAATGGATGATGAGGAGTTGGCGCTTTTCAATGAAGCGTTGGAATATGCCAATACTTTATATAAAAATCAGAGTGCAATGATCGAAAAATATTTCATGTTACTCCAAAATGAAGAAGGACAAAATTATGCACAACATCGATTGAAAACGAATCAATATTATGGAAATTTGTTCGATCGATTCATTCTGGATACAAACTATTTTCGAGGAGAAAAGGCTAAACAAAAACATCAAAAGGTATTAAAAAAAGCTACAGAGAAAACAAAGAAAGCCATTCTAACTCGCGAAAATAACGGTTTCTTTCTATTTTCTTTGTTTTACTTGATTGGAGGAATTCTTAGTATTACGACTTTATGCTATTTGTTTTTTAGAGGAGCATGATTTTCATTTACATGAAAGATACTTATTCATTTTTTAAAATATGTTTGAAGAAGAAAAGTTCGTTCTTAAGGAAAAATTATTCCTTAAGACTTTTTTTGCTTTCTTAGAAAAGTTAAGTTCATAAAAAGAGAAAAGATTTTTTTAAATTTAGAGACTTTTTTCTTAAAATTTGATACAATTTTTATGGTGATCATATGGACTCTAGATTAGTTGAAAAATATTTTTCTTTTGTTGATCAAATTTCTTTACAATACGAATATGATGGAAATATTAAACATCTGCTATATCTTATTATTCCGGCTTTTGTTTCACGATATGGATTTCAAAACGAAAGACTAATTTTAGATGTTTTTCAGCATACCATAATTCGTGTGCAAGAAGATAATCATGCTTTAGAAGAAGCTTGCTATACTGCTATTCCTAAACTTGTTTTGGATAAAGTTATTCCTTATCATTTTATTATTTTAAAGAAGTACTCTAAAGATAGTTTAGTTCAACTCTTAGATAATTTAATTCATGAATTTAATCATGCCTTACATTCTTTTCGAAAAGAAATTCAAATCGAAAAAGAAGTTTTAAAACTCCGTACTGGGCTTACGCATGTTTGCTACAAAATGCCGGAACTCACTCCTTTAGCTAAGGAGAATACTTATTTATTAGAAGAAATTTTAAATACCATTCAAACCGAAGAAATGGTCAATTTCATTAAAAGTTATCGTGCTCCTTCTCATGCGATGCTGATGAATACCGTAGAGGCGATTAATCATGAAACAGAAACAAAATACCGCTCAAAATCTTATTATTTAGAAACGGTTTTATTTCAACATATTTTAGAAAATAGAACTTTTACTTCCACTTTAAATCGATTAAGATTATCTGGAGATATCGATGATATTGAAGGATGGTTTGATAATATTACAGGAATTCTCCATTCTTATCAAGATTTAAATCATTATTTGGTGAAAATTATGGAATTAGAGATAGAACTTGGAAAGAGAAAGTACTTCAAGGGAATGGTTATTTCTAAAATAAGAAATTTACTGGAGAAGTGTTTTGTTGTGATCGATACCTTTAATCAAAACTGTCATTATAAATAAAAAAATAAGACTGATTTCAAAAAGAGTCTTATTTTTTATTCTTTTACCTCAAAATCTTCTAGAGAGCCATTCTCCGTTAAAATTTTATTTACTTTATCTGTTACTTCTGTTAATTTTTCTGAACATTCTTTTGATAGTCTCATTGCTTCTGTATATTTATCAATGGCCGTTTCTAAAGCTACATCACCACTTTCAAGTTCGGCGACAATACTCTCTAACTTTTTGATTTTCTCTTCAAAAGAAAGTTCTTCTTTTTTCGTTTTCTCCATTTTCATTCCTCGTTTCTAATACTTTTGCAACTAATATTCCATCTTTTAAGGTAATATTTAATTTGGTATTTTCTTTTATATTTTGAATACTGCTAATCACATGATTTTCTTCTTTAACAATAGCATATCCCCTTTTTAGGGTATTCATTGGATTTAAGACAACTAATTTCTCTAGTACTACTTTTAAGGATTGTTCTTGTTTCTGATAAAGGATACTTGGATTATTTAAGATATAGTGATTTTCTAGGGTAAATAGTTTCGTTTTTTTAGCCGTTAGAATAATCTCCATTTCTTTATTTAATCTAGATAATAAGGTTTTATAGTATTCCATTTTTCTTAGATATAACATATTTGGATTGTTTAAAATATAGTTAGAGGTGCCATTAAATAAGCGGACACGCTTTGTTTCAATGATATTTTGCATACTCTTATTCAACTGGTCGATCAACATATCTAGTTTTTGTTCTTTAATTTCGTATATGGTACTAGGTCTTTTTAGCACATAACTTTCTTTTAAATTGGATAGTTTGGCTTCATCAAATTGAATTTTTTTAGAAATGGCATTATAACTTCTTGACTTTGCTTTGATTAAGTAATCTTGAATAGTCCCTATGTCAACTACGGCAAGTTCAGCGGCGGCGGTTGGAGTTGGTGCTCTTAAATCTGCAACAAAATCAGCAATAGTGAAATCGACTTCGTGTCCTACAGCACTAATGACCGGAACTTTTGATTGATAAATTGCACGCGCTACCACTTCTTCATTGAAAGGCCACAAATCTTCAATCGAGCCCCCTCCTCTTCCCACAATCAAGGTATCAATATCATAAGTATTGGCTAAAGCGATTTTTTTGGCAATATCCTTTCCGGCTTCAGCACCTTGTACCAAGGACGGAAAGAGAATCGTCTCAACGATAGGATACCTTCTTTTTAGGGTGGTTAGAATATCACGAATGGCTGCACCGGTTGAAGCTGTGACAATTCCTATTCTTTGAGGCATCCTGGGAATTTTTTTCTTTTTTGCTTTATCAAATAAGCCTTCCTCTTCTAACTTTTTCTTTAACTGTTCATAAGCAATGTAAAGGTTTCCTATTCCATCTTCTAGCATATCGGTTACATAAATTTGATAGCCACCTGTTGCTTCATAAACGGTGACTTTCCCCGTTACCATAACTTTCATTCCATCATAAGGTCTAAATTTACATTTAGAAACACTACTAGCAAACATAATGGCATTAATTCTGCTCGTCTCATCTTTTAAAGTAAAATAGTAATGTCCTCTTGTATGGGCTTTAAAATTAGAAATTTCGCCCTTTAAATAAACATTACTTAAATTTGTGTCCGAATCAAACTTATACTTTAGATAATGACTGAGTTGAGTAATGGTTAAGTATTGTTCTTTCATTCCTTTTCTATTACCCTCTCATGGTATATTTTGTCTAGTACACCGTTAACCATTCCGACAACCGGTTCATCAGAGAAACATTTTGCAAGTTCCACTGCTTCATCGATACAAACTTTACTTGGTGTATCGGTATAAAGTAATTCGTAAATGGCAATTTTTAGGATTGCCCCATCGGTTATTCCTAATCTAGAAATGTTCCAGTTATTTAAATATTGATTAGCTAAGCGGACTAGTTCTTCATTATGTGTAATTACTCCCATTACAAGTTCGCGAATAAAGGAAGTATCTCCTTCTACTCCAGTAATATTTTTCTCAATTACGTCTTCTAAATCATAGGCAATTTCTTTTTTCACAAATAAATCTACTTGATAAAGTATGGCCATTGCTAATACCCTTGAATCATTTCTTGATAGTTTCATCATATTCCTCCCAAAATACTAAAAATTATCTTGATTACTATAAAAAATAAAAAAACCTACAATGAGGTTTTTAATTTATATTTGGTACCAGCCATGGGACTTGAACCCACACACCATTTCTGATAATAGATTTTGAGTCTATCGCGTCTACCATTCCGCCAGGCTGGCATAAATCAAGAACCAATCTCATTATACTATAAAGCAATAAAAAAATAAAGAGGTTCTTTTAAAGTTTTTAGATTTCTTTGGTTATTTTAGTCCTTTTTGTAATTCTCTTTGAATATCACGTTCTTTGATACTTTCTCTTTTATCGTAGTTCTTTTTTCCTTTACATAGAGCAATCAATACTTTGGCTCTTCCCTTTACAAAGTAAATTTTTAAAGGGATTAAAGTACATCCTTCTAAAGTAACTTTATTTTGTAACTTTTTGATTTGATTTTTATGGAGTAATAGTTTCCTTGTTCGATCCTCTTCATGATTAAAGATATTTCCTTTTTCATAACTAGAAATATGCGTATTTAATAAATAAATTTCTTCATTTCTAATAATGGCATAACTATCTTTTAAATTTACTTTACCTAGACGAATTGATTTTATTTCAGTCCCTGTTAGAACAATCCCAGCTTCTATTTCTTCTAAAATAAAATAATCGTAACGAGCACGTCGATTTAATATTTCCATGTTATCACCCGTCTTCTATATTTAATTATATTAAAAACAGGCAGTTTGTCAATATTTAAATTTTTATTTTGAAAAAGAATTGACACAAATTGATATTAATAATATAATATTAATGTGTCAAAGGAAATATTGGGTCTATAGCCAAGTGGTAAGGCATGGGACTGCAACTCCCTGAGCGTTGGTTCAAATCCGACTAGGCCCTCCATAAAGATATATAGGCTTGTGTGCAAG
>CAKPAK010000061.1 GCA_934132915.1 uncultured Bacilli bacterium | reverse complement strand
GGAGAGTATATTGGAAAAATTTATAGTGAAGTAAAGGCAAGGCCTAGGTATATTATTGATAAATATATTGTTGAACACTAGATTTTGTTGACTAAAAAAAGTAAACAATGATATAATTTAGTCAGATTAGGTAGGAGTGTAGATTGTGAAAAAGAATGATAAAAAAGTACTTTTTGTAATTCCGGCTTATAATGAGGAAGAAAATATAAAAAAGGTATTAGATGAAATAAAAAAAGATGCCAGTTTTGCTGATATTTTGGTAATTAATGATTGTTCTAAGGATAATACTAAAAAGATTGTATTAGAAAATGGCGTAAAGTGTATTGATAATATTTTTAATATGCGCTATGCGTGGGCTGTTCAAACAGGGATTAAATATGCTTATCAGAATGATTATGATTATGTTGTTCAAATTGATGCTGATGGACAGCATATTGCTAAAGAGGCTGTAAAATTAGTAGAATGTGCTGAAAAAGAAAATGCTGATATTGTTATTGGATCGAGATATTTAAAGGATATGGGTTATCCTTGTCCTATGTTTAGACGGATAGGGACAAAAATGTTTGAGTGGACGATTAAATGTTTTTGTCATGAAAGAATTGCAGATCCATTATCTGGATTTCAATGTTTAAATAGAAGAATTATTGAGAAGTATTCTAAAATGGGGGAATATCCAGAATTTCCAGATGCAAATTTAATTATTGATATGTTGATGAATGGTTATAAAATTGTTGAAGTACCAGTTAAAATGCGTCTTCGTGAAAATGGAGAGAGTATGCATGGTGGTATTATTAAACCAATTAAATACATGATAAATATGTTTTACACTATTTTCTTTATTGTTATTCAGAATATTGGTTGGAGGAGAAGGAAAAGTCATGAATAGAAGTTATTTTATTATTTTATCAATTGTTGTTATTTTATATGTTGTTAACATTGTTAGAAAGAAAAAATTTTCAATTAAAGAAAGTTTTTGGTGGGTGTTTGCTTCAATTGTAATGTTATTATTATCAATTTTTCCTTATTCTATTGATTGGTTTGCAAAAAAAATAGGAGTTGATTATCCTCCGTCTTTATTATTTGTTCTTTGTATCATTTTTCTTTTATTTATTAATTTTAAAAATAGTAGACGTATTGCTGAATTACAAATGAAGGTAGTTGAACTTGGTCAAGAATTAGCTATAGTTAAAGAAAAGGTAAATCGTGATGAAAAATAAATTTAATGATAAAAAAAATGCTATTTGGAATACGATTGGTACAACTTTAAATGCATTTAATTCATTGTTTTTTATGATTATTGCTATACGTATAAATGGTACTGATTCTGCGGGAATTTTTACTTATGCTTTTTCGATATCCGCCCTTTTTAATATTATTGGCGTTTATTATGGGAGAGTTTATCAAGTAACTGAAAGTTCCAGGCTTACTGATAGTGATTTTTTTGGTAATAAATTATTGACTTGTATATTTATGTTGCTTTTGTCAATTTTATTTATTCTATGTAATAGTTATAAATTAGAAAAAGGATTGATTATTTTTGTTTTGTCTATTTATCGGACATTAGAGGCTTTCGCAGAAGTTTTGTATGCTTACTATCAAAAGAATAATGAATTATATAAAGTTGGTATTTCTCTTGTTGTAAAAAATCTTTTAGGTTTATTTTTGTTTGGAATTGTTGATTATTTGACCAAAAGTATTTTATATTCAACTATTATTTTGACAATCAATTATTTTGTTATAATGTTGTTGTATGATATGCAAGCAATAAAAAAGTATAAAATTAATATTTTGGAAATAAATAAATCTCATGTAACTTCAATATTAAAGCAGGGATTTCTTCCGTTTTTATTAGCTTTCTTTCTTCAACTTTTAATTAATATTCCTAGATATATAATTGATTTAAAGACGCCTAGTGAAAGTGCAGTATGGGGAATTATCATAATGCCTGCTTCAATTATGATTTTAATTGGTCAATTTAGTTTAGCTCCATTCATTATGGAATTATTTGAATTGTACAGCAATCATGAAATTAAGAAGTATTTAGCTAAGGTTAAAAATATTTGTCTTTTTGTTTTGGGTGGAGGAATTATTGGCGTTATATGTGCATGGTTGTTTGGAATACCTGTATTGAATTTTGTTTATGGTATTGATTTAGATAAGTATAGGATGTCATTGTTGTTGATTATTTTGGGGGCTATTTTAAGTGGACTTCAAAATATTTTATATAATCTTTTGGTTGCTATGAGGTATATTAAGGTACAAGTATATATTTATTTGATGTGTATAATACTGGCATTCTTTCTCTTTTATTTTCTAATTGATTATCATGGCATTTGGGGTGCTAGTGTTGCTTATTTACTAATTATGGGTATTTTATTTTTGATATATGCAGTTATCTTCTTGATATATTCTAAGAAAAATGGAGGTTATTCAAATGGTGAAAGTTAGTGTGATTGTTCCTGTTTATAATGTTGAAAAATTTATTAATAGATGCGTTGATAGTATATTGGATCAAACCTTTAAAGATTTTGAGTTAATTTTAGTCAATGACGGCTCTAAAGATAAATCTTTAGAAGTTATTGAAAAGTATCGAGTGGACAAAAGGGTAAGAATTTTTACTCAAAAAAATCAAGGTCCGGCTGTAGCTAGAAATTTTGGTATTTCGGTTGCTGAGGGAAGTTATATTATGTTTATTGATTCAGATGATTATATTGATCCAGATTACATAGAAACTTATTATCATAAAATAAAAAATTGTCATTATGATGTTGTGATTGGGGGATATAAACGCGTTGTTGATGATAAAGTTAAATTTATTTTGAAGTTAAAAGATGAGGAGTTTTCTAAGTATATTGTTACTGGTCCATATTGCAGGATAATCAAAAAAAGTTTTTTAGAAAAAAATAATATTTCTTTTTTTAATACGAATAGTAGCGAAGATGTTTATTTTAATTTGATGATTTATAATACTACGAACAAAATTGGGATAATTGATTACTCTGGATATTATTATTTTTATAATTCTAATTCAATTTCTAATACTGCACATAAAGGATTTAAAAAAGAAATCAAAATGATTGAGTTATTAGATTTGATTAATGTTAAAGAAAGTTATAATTTAGAGTTGAATCAATATTATGTAATTCGTTATATTATTTGGTATTTGCTTTATTCAGGGAAGACTGCTACACCAAAGAGTTTTGTTTTAGAGTATCATAAATTATTTGATTGGTTAAAACAAAATATTCCGAATTATCGAAAAAATAAGTATTTATCTATATTTGCACCAAAAGGAGAACCATTTAAGTATCGTTTAATTATTAATTTATTTATGTTTATAAGTAATATTAAAATGATAGGTTTGTTTTCTAGAGTATATTGCAAAGGTAGGTAGTTTTGTGGATAAAATTAGTGTAATTGTTCCAGTTTATAATGCTGAAAAATTTATTGATAAATGTATAGAAAGTGTTATTGGTCAAACTTATAAAGATATTGAACTTATTTTAGTTAATGATGGTTCAAAAGATAATTCATTGAAAATTTTACAAAAATATGAAAAAAAATATCCTAAAATGATAAAAGTTTTTACTCAAACTAATCAAGGGGTAGGTGCTGCTAGAAATTTAGGAATAAAACATGTTTCGGGAAAATATATATTTTTTCTTGATAGTGATGATTGGATTGAGTCAGATTATTTGTTTAAATTACACAATGATATTGAAAAAAATGACATAGTTATTTCTGGGTTTAAGAGTTATAATTTTGATGGTTCCTTACTTTTTGTTGAGAATGTCAAAAATAATCCTTGGACTAAATTTAAATATTGTTCTATTGGTGGAAAGATGTTTTTATCTCGTTTAATTTTAGAAAACAATATTTTATTTAGAAAATTTAAAATTTGTGAAGATGCTTATTTTTTGTTTGAATGTTATTCTAAAACAAGTAAAATAAGTATTTCTGCATCTTCTGGTTATTGTCGATTAAAGAATCCAACTTCTGTGACGCATACTTTAAATACGAAAAAAAGTAATAGTATTCTTGATGTATTAAAATGTATTGATACCGATATAGATTGTAGCAATTTCGATGGGAAGTTGTTATCCTATTTTTATCTTAAATCAATCGTTTTGGATATCTTGCTTGCTATTGATGATTTTTCTACTGATATTTTAGTTAAACGCTTTGAAGATAGTATAAAATGGTATCAACAAATATTGAAGAAAATGGATTTAAAATTTAAAATGATTCATTTAAAATATGAAACTGTTAAGATTAATTTTATTGTAAATATTTTTGTTATTTTTTACAAACTAAAGATTTTATCTGTACTGATTTATTTTTTAAAAAAGGGAAAGGTGAGAGTTGAATGAAAATTTTACATACTTTTGTAGTACTAGCCTATAAAGAAAGTCCTTATTTGGAAGAATGTTTAAAATCTGTAACAAATCAAGAATACAAAAGTAAGGTAGTGATTGCTACTACTACTGATAATGAATATATTAGAAATTTGGCTAAGAAATATAAAGTAGACGTTGTTGTTGGGAAACATACTAATATTGGAGGAGATTTTGATTTTGCTGTCCATGCAGGTAAGACAGAGCTTGTGACGGTTGCTCATCAGGATGATATTTATGATGCTAGTTATTCTAAGAGAATGGTTGATTTATATTTGAAATATCCTGATGCGAATATTTTATTTTCAGATTATTATGAGATTAGAAAAGAAGAGAAAGTAAGTGGTAATACTAATTTAAGAATAAAGAGAATTTTGTTATTTCCTTTAAGATGTCATAAAATATCTAAGTTAAAATTTGTAAAAAGATGGGGAATAAGATTTGGAAATGCTATTTGTTGTCCAGCGGTTACTTTTGTTGTGAAAAGTTGTCCAAAAGAAATATTTACATCAGATTATCAGTGCAATGTTGATTGGTTTGCTTGGGAAAAATTGAGTAGATTAAAGGGAAGATTTATTTATGACAAAAAAATACTTATGGGGCATAGAATTTCTTTAGAATCAACGACTACCGATATTATAAGAAATGGAATAAGAACAAAGGAAGATTATTCTATTTATTGTAAATTTTGGTCTAAAGGTATTGCTAAGTTATTTACTAGGGCATATATGAACAGTGAGAAGTCTAATCAGTTGAAATAAAGATAATTATTAGTTCTTCAAAATTCAGTAGATCTAGTAAAAAGAAGATTTGTTGTAAATTTTAGCAATACTAATTTAAAATTTTTTAGGAATAGTTTATTTTTTAATATCCTTTAGAAATTATAAAATAAGATACAATAAAAATCACATCTAAAAATTTTTTAGATGTGATTTTTCAGGTTTATTGACTTTTTTAGAAAATTTGATGATTCCAACATATATAAGTATTATGTTAGTTTCTTAATTAGAAAAAAATTAATCAAATATATCCCATCCAAGATCTAAATCAACATTTGTCTTGATTCCATCGATTTTTCCATTTTCGGAAAATTGCCATAATTTATAAGATGCTTGGTCATAAGTAGGACTAGAAGATAATGCTTGATTATGGTTTGTTAATTTTGTTTGCCATTCAGCTAGCCATATATTGTATTTATTTTTTAAGTTATTCGTATCTAGATAATTGGTTAACCAGCTCTTATTTGCATAAATACCACATTTATATCCGTTTGCTTCAATATTTTCACAAAAAGTTAAAGCAATGTTCGTTAATCTTTCTTTCCCAAGATAAGTAAGTTTTGGCTCTTCCATATCAATATAAACGGATGTTTTTAAATTTGGTTTATAACTTACTTCTCTTAATACTCTTAAAACATGTTCTGCTTCACTCGTTGCCGATTCGGAGTCAGCATTTAACTTTGTTGAACCAGTAACATTCTTAGCATAGGAATATAAGTAAACGGCATAAGGAATATTATACTTTTCACAATTTTGGACATTGGTTACAAATCTTTTATCGTCTTGTGAAAGCCAATTATCTCCAATTCCAAGTTTTATTACAACAAAATCAATATTTGCATTAGCAACTTTTTCCCAGTCAATATCTCCCTGATACGAAGAAACATCGATTCCGGTATAACTTTTTTTAGTCTGGTTAACATTAAGTTTAAACAATTGATTTGGATTAGTGTTGTTACATGTCTCAACTTGAATGTTTGTACCATTTTCTATATTATTATTCGCTAAACAAACATTTCCTTTTTTAGAAGTAATTAAGATACTTCCATTTCCATCATCTTTTATTCTCCATAATTGCGCATCTGTGTTATTTCTTTTGTATAGTTGGACATAATTTCCAGGAGTAATATTGCCTCCTTTTAAATCAATTGTTGTATTTCTGTTTAATGAACTTGTAATACTATAATAACCATTTTCTTCATAGTTAAAATACCAAATTTGAGATTTATTGTTATTAGATGTAAAAATTTGAATATTTGTTTCGTTTTGTTTTGACCCATTAGCAACTTCAATGACTTTGTTTTTGTCAATTAAACTAGAAATCGTGTAGTAACCATTCGCAATGGTTTTTCCATTTTCATTAATCTTTGTTTGTTCTATATAAAATATTTGAGTATTTTGTTGGTTAGGGGAGGTGAGATTAACATTTGTTCCATTCGCGATGCTACCATTTGAAATATTTAAATATAGCTGATTTTGGTTGATAAGATAAAATGTATTTTCGTCGATATATTGTAAACTCCATTCTGTTGGTGTTTCTTGTAATAAAACATTGTTATTATTGTCACTAGATAGGTATAGATTAGAATTTAATCCAGATTTGATGTAATAATTTTTATTTGCTAGTTTTTCAAAATACCACTTTTGCGCATTTGTGTTATTGTCATCATAAGTTTGTACGTTTGTATTAGAAAGTCCAATTCCACCAGTTACATCAATAACTTTATTTCGAATATGATTTGATTTGATCGTATAAATTCCACTTTCTAATGTTTGTTCATCGATTTTTGTAAATTGAAATATTTGTGCATTAGTGCCATTATCATAGTAAATTTGTACATTGGTTCCATTAGTAGAACCCGCTCCTTTTAAATCAAGTGCGAGTCTATATTTTTTAGTCATAATTTGATAATATCCATTGTGTAAATCTTTGATTATCCAAGTTTGTGCATCAGTATTATTACAATCATATAGTTGTACATTCGTTCCACCGGTGAAAGATGCACCATTTACATCAAGACATTTTTGTTTATTTAATTTACTATGAATAGAGTAATATCCATTTTCGAGATATTTAACTATCCATTTTTGCGCATTCGTATTATTTTTTTCGTAAAGTTGAACATTTGCGCAATTTGCCTGACTTCCTCCATAGACGTCAATAACTTTATTAGGATTCAAGATACTACCTATCATATAAGTACCATCTTCTATTGTTTTTTCTGGTGTTGTAATTTTTATTAATTTAAATTTTTGTGCATTCGTATTATTACATTGATATAATTGAACATTAGTACCATTTGAAGTTCCTCCCCCTTTTAAATCCAAGCAATAATTATTGTCTATTGATTTTATGGTATAAATTTCATTTTCTATAGGAACTAAATTCCATTTTTGTGCATTCGTATTATTGGCATCATATAGTTGAATGTTTGAAGAATTTGTAAACGATCCATAGGTAATATCAAAGACTTTGTTTTGATTGATACTACTAGCGATTCGATAATATCCGTCATCTTGTTTTGTAAAAATCCATTTTTGTGCATTGGTATCATTATCTTGATACAATTGAATATTAGAACCATTCGAAGTATTAGCACCAGATAAGTCAATTACTTTACTATTATTGAGTGTACTTTGAATAATATAAGTACCATCAGAAAACTCTTCTGCGTATGCGATTTTGAAGTTAAAGATTAAAGCAATTGTTAAAAGTAATAAGATTTTTTTCTTTTTCATTAAATTTTTTTTCATTAAATCATGCTCCTTTCATTTTCTATAAAATTATATCACAGTTATTTGGTGCTTGTATAGAGGAAAAAATATTTATTTTTTTCTTATTTCGTAACTCTTGAATAGTTTACACGATTATTAGTAAAGCAACTGATATTTGCTTTACTTTTTTTATGGTTGTTCGTTATAATAGAAATAAGAAGGAGAGTTATTTTTAAGTATTTTAATAAAAAAATAAATGTATTGAGATGGAAAAGTTATATATTGTTATTCCTTGTTATAATGAGGAAGAGGTTTTAGAAAAAACGAGTGCAGAATTGAAGAAAAAAATGGAAACTTTAATTCAAAAGAAAAAAATTGATAAACAATCAAAAGTAATTTTTGTCAATGATGGATCTAAGGATAAAACTTGGGACTTAATTCAACAATTTTATCAGGGAGATAAGCTTTTTGGTGGAATTAATTTATCGAGAAATAGAGGCCATCAGAAC
>CAKPAK010000060.1 GCA_934132915.1 uncultured Bacilli bacterium | reverse complement strand
GACAATATAAGTATTGCTTATTTAAAAAGAGAAAGCGGTGATGTGTGATGTTATCTAAGGGTCAAGTAATTAATGAACGCTATGAGATTTTAAAGTCGATTGGTGAGGGAGGAATGGCAAATGTTTATTTAGCACATGATAAAATTTTGGATCGCGATGTTGCCATTAAGGTTTTGCGGGGGGATCTTGAAAATAATGAAAAGTTTATTCGGCGATTTCAACGTGAAGCTAAAAGTGTTTCGGATTTATCCCATCCTAATATTGTTGAAGTGTATGATGTTGGAGAAGAAGACGGTCAACATTATATTGTTATGGAGTATATTGATGGCAAAACATTAAAACAGTTAATTCAAAAGCGTGGGGCACTTACTGTTCCTGAGGTTATTGATATTATGTCACAACTTACTGATGGTTTAGCTCAGGCTCATGATGCTTATATTATTCACCGTGATATTAAACCACAGAATATTATGATTTTAGATAATGGAATGGTTAAAATTACGGATTTTGGAATTGCAATGTCTATGAATGCAACCCAGTTAACGCAGACTAATTCGGTTATGGGTAGTGTTCATTATTTACCACCAGAACAAGCTAGTGGAAAAGGGGCAACAACAAAGAGTGATATTTATTCTGCCGGAATTTTAATGTATGAACTTCTTACTGGTAGTGTTCCTTTTAAGGGGGATAATGCTGTTGAAATTGCTTTAAAACAGATGAAAGAAAGAATTCCTAGTATTCGTAAACAAAATCCTTTGATTCCTCAAAGTGTTGAGAATATTGTATTAAAAGCGACGGCTAAGAATCCTAAAAATCGGTATGATAATATTCATGAGATGCATGATGATATTGTGCATGCTTTAGATGAAGAAAGACAAAATGAGATGAAATATCATTTCCCTTATCCAGAGAGTGAGTTGGATGAAAGTAGGGCTATTCCGATTAAGGAGAATACGGTAACTAAGCCTAAAGCTAGTGAGATAGAAATTCCGGCTAATGCTGTTGAAGATAATTTGAATGGTGGTTCTAGAAAGAAAGAGAAAAAGAAGATGACGCGAATTCAAATTCTTGTTATTGTTGGTTTAGTTTTAATTCTGTTATTATCTGGCGTTTTAATCTTTTTAAATCATCGGAATAATACTAAAATTATTATTGTACCTGATGTAACCGAACAAAAGGTGGATAAAGCTATTGAGACATTAAAGAAAAAAGGATTTACTTATGAGGTAAAAAAAGAAGCTAGTGACAAAGTAAAGAAAGGATATGTTATTGAGACACAACCTAGTTCTGGATCGAGTAAGAGAAAAGGAAGTATTATTACTATTATTGAATCAACTGGACTTGCTGATGTTGTTTTAAAGGATTATACTGATCAAAATGCAACTTCTGTTAAGGAACAATTAGAGAAGTTGGGGTTGAAAGTTACCATAGAGAAAAAAGTGGTAAAAAATCCAAAGGATTATGTTGGTAAAAGTGGTATTATTATTGATCAGAATCCTAAGTATGATTCAAATGAAGAAATTACGTTAAAGAAGGATGATGAGATTACATTATATATTCCTGATATTTATGAGGAGTATCCAGAGATGGTTAGTGAAGGTTGGACTTTGGCGAAAGCAGAAGAATTTGCGAATCAGTATGGTCTTTCTTTGATTGTTAAAGATAAGAAAGGAAATGTCATTAGTGATTATAGTAGTTACTTGGATAAAGCTGTGACTGGACAAAATCGTACGGGAAAGATTGCTAGTGGTGTACAATTTGTGGTAACAATTGATATGGATATGTCTAGTTATAATTTGACAGTTAATTATATTGATAAGGATACCAATGCGGCTTTGGACAAAAAAGTCATTAAGAAAAAAGATGGGGATAGTGGTTCGGTTAATTGTGATGTTGCCATTAAAAGTGGCTATGCGCTTGTGACGAAAGAAGCAATTCCTTATCAAATTAATGGAAAGGATGTTTCTGTTACTTGTTATTATATTAATAAGGGGGATAATCAGGATCCAGATACGAGTACGGATAATGAATAGGGGGATTTATGGAAGGTTTAATTATTAAAAATATTAGTAATGATTATGTTGTAAAATCAGGGGATATGACTTATTTATGTAAACCGAGGGGAAAGTTTCGACATCATGGGCTTTCTCCTTTGGTTGGTGATTTTGTTACTTTTGATGAAAAAGAAAATTATTTATTAAAGATTCATCCTAGGAGAAATTATTTAATTCGGCCTAGTGTTGCGAATGTTGATCAGGCTATTATTGTTGCTAGTGTAAAAAATCCTGATTTGGATAGGTATTTGTTGGATAAGTTATTAACGGTTATTTCTTATCACAAGATTGTGCCTTTCATTTGTTTTACTAAATTGGATTTATTAAGTTTAAAAGAACTTGAAAATTTACAAAAGATTAGGCAATATTATCAAGAACAAGGTTATTTTGTGACAGATAATTTAGATGTTAAGAATTTTGAGGATATATTTTTAAGAAAAATTACAGTACTGACTGGACAGTCTGGTGCTGGGAAGAGCAGTTTATTGAATCGATTATCTCCAAATTTAAAACTGAAAACGGATGAGATTTCTTATGCGTTGAATCGGGGAAAACATACGACTCGGCATACTGAGTTATATGAAGTGATGAATGGTTATATTGTGGATACTCCTGGGTTTTCACAGGTTAGTTTTCATGGTATGGATAAGATTGCTATTCGAGATAATATGAATGAAATGTTTTCTTATTTAGAAAAATGTAAGTATCGTGATTGTATGCATATTAAAGAAGATGGTTGCTATGTAAAAAAAATGGTGGATGATGGTATTATTTCAAAAAGTCGCTATGAAAATTATCTTCATTTTATTCAAGAGAAAGAGGAGGAAGAACGAAGATGAAAATTTCGGTTTCGATTTTGGATGCAGTCGATCGGTATGAAGCTGTTTCTCAGTTGAATGGTTCTGATATTGATTATTTTCATATTGATATTATGGATGGTCAATTTGTTCCTAATATTCAGTTTCAGGATGTGAAGGAGCTTCAAAAAATTAGTCAGATGAGTCGATTCCCTTTACAAATTCATTTGATGGTAAATGATGTTTTGAAGTATCTTTCTAAGTTGTCTCATTTGAATATTGAGTCTGTCACTTTTCATTTGGAGGATCAAGACAATATCGAATCGTTAATTCAGGCAGTTCGGGGATTGGGCTATCGAGTTGGGATAGCGATTTGTAATGAGACGGATATTTCACTTTTGGTTCCCTATCTGGATAAGATTGATATGGTGCTTTTTATGAGTGTTGTTCCAGGTCGTGGAGGTCAATCTTTTATTAAAAATACTTCAAAGCGGATTGCTGATTTAAAAGATTATATTAAAAAAAATCATCTTTTTGTTGTTATAGAGGTAGATGGTGGAATTAATAATGAGACTATTGCTTTTGTTAAAGATGCTGATGTAGTGGTGGTTGGTTCTTATATTATTAAAAGTGATGATTATGATGCTCGCATCCAAAGTTTATTTTTTTAAAATAAAAGAACTTTTCAATCTGAAAAGTTCTTTTATGCAGCTTTTTTTGCAGTTCTAATTTCTCTAGCACTTAATCTTACTTTCATTGTGTTTCCATTTTCGTCAACAATTTGTACTTGTTGTAAGTTTACTTTTTGTGCTTTTTTAGTAACTTTTAAACAGTTTGGTCTGTTATTTGCAAAATTTGTTTTTTTATTTGATATATTTTTTGCCATAATATCCCTCCTTGAAATGAATTGCATTAAAACTATATCATAAAATAAGGGGTAAGTCAAATATTTTATTTTGATTTGTCGTAAAAGTTTGATTAATTTGTGACTAAAATTTTGTTTTTGCATATTTTATTTATGGAAGTGATATTTATGTATGAGGTTTATATGGTAATGGCTGGGGATACTTTAGAATCTATTGCGAAAAAATATGGAACTTCTAGTGATGAGATAAGAAATTTGAATGGATTTGTTCCTGGTTATGAAGTTTCTGTTGGTTCTTTTGTTGTTGTACCTCAACAAAGGAAGAGAAATTATCAGTACTATACGGTTCAAAAGGGAGATAGTATTTATGAGATTGCTCAAAAATATGGTGTAGACTACGATTTGCTATTGCAGGCGAATGGTTTAGAAAAAGATGATTATATTTATCCCAATCAATCTTTATTGTTGCCTGCTTCTGGGATGCAATTTTATTTAGTTTCAGAGAACGAAACGATTGGCGAACTATTGAAAAAACTTAAAATTTCAATTGAGGAGTTACTAACTGAGAATGATAAGATTTATTTGAAAGAAGGACAATTGCTTGTTTTTCCGAAAAAATAATCTTTTCATTTCTTTTTTTTTAGTGTATAATTTTAAGTATAATAGGTGGTGGTTTAGCGTGATATTGAGAAAACCATATGGTTTTTTAATTAAGCATTTTCGATTAATTCACTTGATTTTATTTGGATTATCTTGTTTTCTTACAATGAAAGTTAATTCGCTTTTGAAGTACTATAATGGTTTTATTCAAGGAAGTGAAAGTAAGTTAGATGCTATTTCTTATGTTACGAACTATTATATTTGGTTTATTTTGATTGCGGTTTTGATTTGTTTGATTGTTTATGCTTTGATGCGTTATAAAAAGAAACCTAGATTTTTGTATTTATTGCTTATTTTACTTTATTTTATTACTGGTGTTATGATTCAAGTTGTTTATGAGGGATTGCATACTATTTATATTTCTATTTTAGATACAAAAACATTACTTTTGTATCGAGATTTTTTGAGAATATTGATTGTTTTTCAATACATTTCTTTAGCATTTTTGTTGGTTCGTGGACTTGGTTTTGATATTAAAAAATTTAATTTTGTTCGCGATTTACAAGAATTAGGAGGAGATGAGAAAGATAGTGAGGAAATAGAACTTACTTTAGGTGGAACGGAAGTTACTCAGAGAAAAGTTCATCGTGGTATTCGAGAATTAAAGTATTATTATTTGGAGAATAAGGTATTTATTCATATTATTTTGATTGTTTTGGTTGTTATTGGTGTTAGTTTTTTTTCTGTTAAAAAAGAAATTATTGATAAAGTTTATCAAGAGGGTGAGAATTTTTCTACGGATAATTTTGATTTTAGGGTGATGAATAGTTATGTTACTAATAAAGATTATCAAGGGAATTCTGTTGGGGATATGGAACATTCTTTTGTTGCTGTTTTGCTTTCTCTTCATTCGAAAGGGGGAAGTCAGGTATTTAACTCTGCAAATTTGATTTTGAAAACAAAGAGTAATAGCTATTCTCCTAGTGTTCGTTATGGGGATTATTTTAAGGATATGGGGGTTGTTTATCAAGGACAAAGTTTTGGTGGGAGTGATACGTATTTATTTCTCTATTCTGTTTTGAATGAGGAATTACATCAAGCAATGCAACTTACTTATGCGTCAATGCGAACGGTTAATTTAAAACCTATTTTCTTTGAAAAAGATAAGATAACATCGGTTTCTTTGAATCAATCTATTGATTTAGGAGATACGGTGATGCATGGCGGTAGTTTTCAAATTGTTTCATCGGAAATTCGAGATCGTTTTTCGTATTCCTATGAGTATGAAATTCGGGATGAGAAATTTCAAGGGCAATATATGATCGGTGATGAAAAGGGGGCAATTCTCTTTTTGAAAATTGTTTCTTCTTATCCAAGGCGATTGAGTGATTTTGAATTTCTTTCTAATTATGCCACTTTGAAATATCAACTTGGAGATAAAGAGGTACAATCTTCCTTTTATGATATGACGCCGGGAAATTATAAAGAAGGTCTTTATCTTTATGTTGATCGAGAGGTTTTAGAAGCAAGTAAGGTTTGGCTGGAGATTAAAATTAGAAATTCAAAATATATCTATTTGTTATTGAAAAAATAAGGCTCTTGTTAAAGTATTAAATTTATTGTATAATCGTAAGTGAGGTGGAGAAATGCAACCAATACATTATGTTATTATTATTGCGGTTTTAGTTGTTATTTTTTTAGCGGTTATCCGTGCTAATAGTAAGGATTTTAAATTAGAAATTAATAAATTGGTAGAGTATCTTGGGGGAATGGATAATATTGTTGATACGGAAGTGGAAATGTCGCGATTTAAAGTAACTTTGAAGGATGTTTCAAAAGCCAATAAAGAAGGTATTATGAAACTTGGTGCAAAGGGCGTTGTTGAAATTGAAGATCAACTGAAAATTATTTTTGGTAAAGATGCTAAGAAATTAAAAAAATATATTGATGAATTGAAATAGAAGTGTTTGGACTTCTATTTTTTTTCGACAATTTTTGTCTTTTCGACATGATTCGACAAAAATAGTGAAATTTATTTTGTATGATAATATTGATTTTAAGAAAAGAGGAATATTGATGGATTATATAGAAGATATTGTTTTGAATATTATATTGATGATGTTTCCAATTTTAATTTATTTTATTTATAGTTGTTATCGAGAAATTAGGATGGAAAAATATAGTCAATTATTATTGGATGTTTCTTTGGTTAGTTCTATGTATTTATGTTTTCGCTATGGAAATGTGAAAGGAAATTTATTGGGCTTATTGTTTTGTAGTTTACCTATTGCCGTTGCCTATTTAAAAAATCAATCTAGTGTTGGTGTACTTCTTTCTTTGATTGTGTTGTTGTATTCTTATTTTTATTTACATTTGAATATTGACCTTATGATTGTTAAGTATTGTTTTTATTTTGTTGTTTGGTATTGGTTTTGGAAGAAAAATAAAAAAGAAAATGTTTTTATTTTGGTGATTGCGATTTTACAAGGTTTTTTCTTTTCAATGGAATATTTTTATGTTTTTCAATTTAAAAATATTATTTCGATCTTTCAAATTTTTTTGTTTATGTTGTTATTTTATCTTCTTCCTTTTGGGTTGTTGTATTTGTTTAAATTGGCGGAACGGGTAACTTCTTTGTATTTAACTGTTTCTGAGTTGGAAAGAGATAAGCAAATTAAAAATTCTTTGTTTAAAATTACCCATGAAGTTAAAAATCCAATTGCTGTGTGTAAGGGCTATTTAGATATGATGGATGTTCAATGTTTGGATCAGGTTAAGAGATATATTCCAATTATTCGGCAAGAGCTTACTAGAAGTTTAGATATTATGAATGATTTTATGGAATTTAGTAAGGTAAAGGTGGAAAGAGAAATTATTGATATTAATTTGTTGTTAGAGGAGATTAGTGAGGAACTTCAATTGCTAATGGTAGGAAAAAATATTGATTTTTCTGTTCGTATTTCTCAAGAAGAGATTTATGTTTTGGGGGATTATAGTCGTTTAAAACAAGTTTTTATTAATTTAATAAAAAATAGTTTGGAAGCGATTTCGGGGGGAGGAAAGATAGAGATTGTAGCGCATTTGTTAAAGGAATATTATTATATTGAGATTATAGATAATGGAGAGGGAATGGATGATGAGACGCTTGCTCATGTGAAAGAAATGTTTTATACAACGAAAGTAAAGGGAACAGGGCTTGGAGTTAGTTTATCTAATGAAATTATTCGTGCTCATCAGGGAAGTTTAGATTATTTTTCTAAATTAGGTATGGGAACAAAAGTTGTTGTAAAGTTACCAATTACTGTGTTATAATGTTTGATGTTGTAGGTGAAGTAGATAATGAGTGTATATGATATTTTTTTAGATTTGTTGCCTAAAATTGATTTGCATGGTTTTGATCGAGAAAGTGCTCGGGTTGCTGTTTATGATTTTGTAGAAGAAGCTTATCAAATGGGGTATCCAGAGATTTTGATTATTCATGGTATAGGAAGTGGAGTGGTTCGCGATGTAACCCATGAAGTTCTTCTTAGGCATAAGAGAGTTGAAAGTTTTCGACTTTGTGGAGAAAATATTGGATGTACAGTGGTAAAGATGAAGGAAAGGTAGGAATTTTGTTATGTATATGGAAGAAGGGATTAAAAGGGCAAAGGAAACATCTTTAAGAGGTGATGGTGGACCATTTGGTGCGGTTGTTGTTTTAGATGGGAAAATTGTTTCTGTTGCTTCAAATACGGTACTTTTACATCATGATCCAACTGCTCATGCGGAGATAAATGCGATTCGTGAGGCTGCTCGTAAATTGGGGACGCATAATTTGAAGAATTGTGTTTTATATGCAACGGGATATCCTTGTCCTATGTGTCTATCGGCAATTATGTGGGCAAATATTCATGAAGTTTATTATGGTACAGATTTAGAAGATGCTAGTAAGATTGGTTTTCGTGATGATTTTATTTATGATTTTATTCGTAATGGAAATCAAGGAGATGTTCTTCAGTTAAAACAAATAAATCATGCGGAGTGTTTGAAATTAATGGAAGATTACCAAAAAAATGAAAAAGAAATTTATTAACGAATGTGGCTTTTTTGGTCTGGTTTTACATTTTATTTAAAAAAAGTAAAAAAAATCAAAAAAGTGATTGATTGATTAAAAAAAATGTGCTATTATTAGTGCATACGGACCCTTAGCTCAGTTGGTTAGAGCATCCGGCTCATAACCGGGCGGTCGATGGTTCGAGTCCATCAGGGTCCACCA
>CAKPAK010000059.1 GCA_934132915.1 uncultured Bacilli bacterium | reverse complement strand
CTCTTGGTGGAATATTATATAATAGCAGGACATTTTTGCAAGTTATTACTTAAGACATTATCACAAGTTAATCATATGGCTTTAAATTAGTTTCTTTTTTTGGTTGACATGAGGGGGAAGAAATGTTAAGATCAGTCATAAGTAAGGAGGCGAGGGAATGAAAGAGATTATTGAGGCGCTTATTTTGAATCATCAAACAATTTCTACGATGGAGTCAGCAACGGGTGGTTTTATTGCGCATTCTATTACGAATGTGGAAGGTGCTAGTGAAGTATTTTCTTTTGGTGCGGTTACTTATTCGAATCAATATAAGGTACAATTTGGTGTGTTTCAGGAAACGATTGATCAGTATTCCGTTTATAGTAGGGAAACGGCTTGGGAGATGAGTCGAGCTATTTCGGATTATACGGGGAGTACTTATGGTGTTGGGATAACTGGTAAGTTGAATCGGGTGGATAAAAATAATCTTTATGGAGAAGATAATGTGGTCTATGTGAGTGTTTATGATAGTGAAAAAAATACTTATTGGTCTGATGAAGTTGTGGTAGAGAAAGGGACTAGGGAAGAGAATAAAGAGGAGGTTTTGGAGAGTATTATTTTGCTACTTAAAAGAGTAATTTTGGAGAAAGAGGCTTAGTTTTATTCTTTTCTTTTCTCGTTATTTATGATAGAATAAGGCCTTAATGGTGAGAAGGTGTTTTTTGTGGAAGAGGAGCTTAAAAAAATTAAGAAATATTATGGGGAGGAAATGATGCATTATTGTCGAAGTCAGTTTTCTTCTATTCTCGAAAAGCGAGGTTGTTTATTTTCTTTATTGATTCAAAAATTTTATCCATCAAAGTTTTTGTATGATGATTTGGTTGATAATCATTTACTTTTATCTTTTCGGGATTATATTTTTTCTTTGGCTGGTGTAACGGAGACGAATCTCCTTTCTTTTTCCTCGAAAGTGCCTTCTCCTGAGGTGTTGTTGCGGTCAGTTGGTTATTTGCTTTTCTTCTGTCAAACGGAGGAGGAGATCCAGAGGTTCAAGAAGTATTATCATCCGATGGAACAGCTTTGTACTTTTTCGGGAGGAAGGCTTGAGAGTAATTATGTTTTTTTTGCGGTAAGGGAGGATGTGGATTCGATTCGAAGAGAAGATTTTCCTTTTCCGAGGAGAGAGGATGCTTATGGAACTTCCGTGATTAGTATTCAGTTTACGCGAGATGAGTTTCATCATTTGTCTATAAAAAATCGCTATAATCATCGGGTGGAAAATCCTGATGCAACATTTTCAAATTGTTTGGATAATATTGTTTTAGGATTGGCGGAATCTTTTTATCAGTATTATCATTTGCGTCCTAAGGTAGGACAAGTATTTTTTGAGATTCCTGGTTATGTTTTGGCATGTGATGAAAGATTTTATAAGTATAATCAGGAAGTTGGCAATATTTATTATTGTCCAAATAATATTGTTATTCGTAATTTTAAGCCACAAAGATTGGATCCTTCTTGTTGTTTGTTGTTTGATAATTTTATTCTCGATTTTTCTAAGAAATTGTTATTTTCGGTCGATCAGGAGGATATTGATAGTTTTTCCCAGTCTATTCCAGAGATTCATCAAGTTTCGGTTATTTTGGATAGGAAATCTTTGGAGAAGCAAATTTTTATTTATCCTTCTTTTGAAGGAAAGGGCTGTTCTAGTGCGATTGTTCTTTCGATTAATGCAAAAGGGGAGATTTTGAGTTGTTATCATCCGTTTGTTCGTATGGTTGGTAATAATTATTTACATCTTTCTACTGCGTTGCGTGAAATTTGGTTGCCTAATGTTGAAGAGATTGGCGATCGATTTTTGTATTATAATACTGATTTAGAAAGGATCTATTGTCCAAAGCTTAAGCGGGTAGGAAAATTTTTTCTTGCGGGAAATAGGAATTTGCAAGAGGTTTATTTGGATCATTTAGAAAATGTTGATGGGCAAAAAATCAAATATGGTCAGGGGAGTGTTCAATTTTTATCTCATCGAAAGGTTAAATGGAGATAATTTTACTGGTTTGATTGATGAAAAATTTTGGTTAAAAAAAGGAGATTGGTATGATGTTTTTTCATCGAAAAAAGAAAGTGATCAATGTTACAGGAATGCATTGTGCGGAGTGTGCAAATCGAATCAAGTCTACACTTTTAGCGTGCGTTGAAATTACTCGCGTTCGTGTGAATTTAAAACGAGGTGAGGTTGTTGTTTTTTATGATGGGCTTTTGGACAATGAATTCATTCAAAGAAAAATAGAGGGCCTTGGATTTGGGGTAACGGGGATGAAGGAGTTGCATTAGGGAAAAGGAAGTTGTGGTAATGGAAGAGAATGTGCAAAATTTTATTAAGAATTTGCGAAAAGAATATCATATTACGCAAAAAGAATTGGCTGATCAATTGGGAGTTACTTATCAGGCGGTTAGCAAATGGGAAAGAGGATTGAATATTCCAGATATTTCTATTTTAAAGGAAATTGGGCGGATTTATCATGTTTCTTTGGATAATATGATTAATGGAGAGGAAGAAAAAAAGGTTTCTTCTTCTAAAAAACCTTTTTTGATTGGAATAGGCATCTTGGGTATTTTTCTTTTACTTTTTTTGTTGTTTTTATTTTTTCGTTCTTCTCATGAATTTTATTTTAAGAGAGTTTCTAGTGATTGTGAGGCGTTTAGTTTAAGTGGAAGTTTGGCTTATAATCAAGATAAATCTTCTATTTATATTTCTAATATAGAATATTGTGGTGAGGATAATGGAGAACGATTTAAAAAAATAGATTGTAATTTTTATGAAGAGTATCAAGAGGTGAGAACAAAAATTTATTCAGCAAAGGAAGGAGAGAATGTTACTCTTTCTGAATATTTGAAAGATTTATCTATTGTTGTGGATGATTATCAAGCCAGTTGTAAATTATTTTCGTCTTCTTCTTTGTTCTTAGAGATTCATGCTGTTGATCAAGAGGATCAGGTGGTACTTTATCAAATTCCTCTTAAGTTAGAGAAAAATTGTTCCTAAGACGAAAAAAGTTTTGGTTTTGGGGAATGGATTTGGAATTTTTTTAGTGAATAGTTGAAGAGTTTGAATGTTTTTTTCTTTAAAGTTGGGAATGAAAGAAGTTAAAAATACTTCGGAAGAATTTCCATGTTTTTTGGAGCGTTATGATTTTTTAGTATTTATTTTGGAAGTTTCAAAATTTGAGGAATTTTATTCTTTATGAATTGAATAAAAAAGAGTGATTTTCGTTCTTGTTTTTCGAAAATCACTCTTTTTCTTTTTGAATTTCAATTTGTGTTATTATTTTTCTTCGTCGATTACTTTGATGTTTTTTTTGAATTCTTTGATTAGGGCATTGACATTCTTTTTCAATATGGTTAAATCAATGATGTCTGCAATTGCATAGATAATGAAGGTTATGCCCGTTATCATGATTAAAGCAATCGAACTTGTTTCTGGATAAATGATTAGTAGTAGTCCACATAAGATGGAGAGAACGGTACTAATTAATGAGATTATCCATGAAGAATAGTTAATTTCTTTTAGTAATAGGGCTAATCTTAATTTGAAGATGCTGCCAAAGATAAAGTAAATTCCTAGAATGATGGGGATAATTACTTGAAAAATATTTGGATATAAGATTAGGATAAATCCAAGTAATGTTGAGATTATTCCGTTGATAAGGGTATCTATTGGAAAAAATATTGTGCGATTGAATATTTCTAGAGTAATTAGATAAACCCCATTTAAAAGAAATAAACTTGCGATGAAGTAGGCAATAAGGTGAATGGAAATATTTGGGTAAACGATGATGATTATGCCTAATAATAAGAAGATAATGGAAATTCCTATTGCTTCATTTAGAAACTGATTAAATTTCTTTAACATTTTTTCTCATCCTTTCTATTATCAATTTATCATGAAATATTTTGGATGTCAACTTGCTTTTTGGGGTTAAACGACAGATTGGTTTGTTTTGTTGGTGAGAGGAGATGAAAAAAAGGAGAAGTTTGGTGGAGTCAATTTTTTCTTTCTTTTTTTCTTAAATTATGTTATTCTATAGAAGTAGATAGTAGGTGATAAGAATGAATGTGATATTGGAAGATAATCGGCAAGTGATTTATCGGGATTGGTTTCATGGGGTTTCTTTTGAAGTTGTGGTGGATAAGAGGGAGAAAAAAATAACATTAATGATTGATGGGACAGTTCTGAGAAATGGGCATTATAAAAGTCTTTATGGTGGGATATATAAGAGCGTATTAACACAATTTCAGCAAGAAATTTTTACTCATTTTGTGCCTTTTAATGCCTTGGATCAAGAAAGATGCTTGGAGTTGGTTAGGGAGTATCGTTTAGGGGATCACTATAAGATTGAGAAAAAGGATAGAAAAGTGATACAAATCGAAAATTATTTTCGGGCGAATTTGATTACGAAACAAGATAATGGAAAAATTTCTACTTATATTACGCGAAAGAAAGATGGGGTGATGGGAGAATATTTGTTAGAAAATGTTTCTTATCAAGAGTTGCAAGATGAATTGAATAAAATACTGATAAAGAAAGAGGTTCAGGTAGAGAATTTGCGTGAAGATGAGCTTGCTAATATGGTGCTTGATCAAATTAGTAAAAATCGTCGGCAGTATCGGATGGAGAATGCTCGTCAATTTTCTGCGAAGAATCCGTATGAGCAAGTAAGTTTGCAAGAGGTCAAGGATGATGATATGGTTAATACGGAGATTGGGGTGATTAAAAATGATCCGGAGGAAGCCAGTCATTCTTACCGGGTGGTAGAGCAGCATGGAGATCATTATCATGTTGTGTCTCCTGATGTGGATGAAATTAAAAATTCTTCTTTAAACGAGGACTCTTTTTTAGAAGCAGATCAGGAGGAAAGAGTGGATGAGCAAGTATATTATGTGGATTATACGAATTTAGATATTTATGATGAGCATCATCAAAGAATTGGGAGAATTGGTGAGGGATACGAAGTTGATTATCAACGTAATCATTTAATAAAGGGAGGACAGGATTTAGGTGGAATTCAAGATATTCGGATGTTGGGAGAGGATTTGAGCCAGAGAAAGCCTAAGGTGCGAACTTTAGAAAAAGAAAATCAAGGTAATATTGAAATCCATTCGTTTTTGATTTTACTTTTTATTACCGCTTTTTTGCTTGGTAGTTTGTATTGGATGAGTAGATGAAATTTTTTTGTCTTCCCTTTTTTTCACTTAAAAATCTGTAAACTGTGTTGAATTCTCTTCCTTTTCTCCTTTTTTTATATTATACTAAAAGTAGTATGATGAGGTGATTGTTAATGAAATTAAATGTTGGAATTATTTTTGGAGGAAAGTCAGTAGAGCATGAGGCGTCTATTCTTACGGCGATTCAAGCAATGGAACATATTGATAAAGAAAAGTATGAAGTTATTCCTATTTATGTTACGAAAGATTTAACTTGGTATACAGGGGGATGTTTGAAATTTATTGAGACTTTTAAAGATTTTGATTTGATTCGAAGATATGCTAAGCGTGTTGTTTTGATTAATAAAGATGGTCGATATGTTTTACAGAAATTGGGAATGATAAAAAGTGAAGTTGCTTATTTGCATTTGGCTTTTCCTATTGTTCATGGGGCAAATATGGAAGATGGTTCTATTCAAGGATATTTGAATTTGATTGGGATTCCTTATGTGGGAAGTAGTATTTATTCTTCTGTTATGGCACAGGATAAAGTTTTTACGAAACAGGTTCTATTGGCTAATGATATTCCCGTTACGAAGTTTGTATGGTTTGGGGAGCGGTTTTATCGAAATAAGAAAGAGGAATTGTTTCGACAAATTGATGAGTTGAAGTATCCATTGATTATTAAGCCAGCAACATTGGGAAGTAGTATTGGGGTAGAAATGATTACACAAAAAGAGGAGATCGACTCCACGATTGAGCGAACTTTTAAATTTGATAGTAAGGTAATTATTGAGGAGAAAATTGAAGATTTGACGGAATATAATATTGCTGTTTTATTGACAGAGAATGGTAATATTACAAGTGAGATTGAGGAAATTCGCTTGAGTAAGGATAATTTGGAGTATGGAGATAAATTTTTAGTAGGAGATGCTTTAGCGGATTCTAGTATTAAAAGAGTTTGTCCGGCAGTGATTGGTGAAAAATTAAAGCGTGATATAGAAACTTATGCTTTGGCTGTTTTTAAAATGTTAAATATGAGAGGTACTGCTCGAATTGATTTTTTATATGATAATAAGAATAAAAAATTATATGTTGATGAGGTAAATAGTATACCGTGGTGTTTTGCGCATCATTTGTGGGAAGCAAGAAATCTTTCTTATCAGGAATTATTAAATATTATGTTGAAAGATGCTATACGAGGTGAGGTTATGCGTCAAGGAATGGTGCAAACGATTGATGCGGATATTCTTAAAAATACGACAGTTTCTCAATTGAAGGAGATGAAATAATGTACGGTTATATTAAAGGAAAGATTGTTGAAATTGATAGCAATAGCATTATTTTGGAAAATCAAGGAATTGGGTATTTAATTTATGTTCCTAATCCTTATTCTTATCGTTTGAATGAATCTACTATTGTTTATACTTATCCTAAAGTAGCAGAAGAAGAGTATACTTTGTATGGTTTTCCTACTAGGGAACAAAAAGAGTTATTTTTAAAATTAATTTCTGTTAAAGGGCTGGGACCGAAGATGGCTTTGCCTATTCTTGCAACGGGGACTTTTTCCTCTATTGCGGATGCGATTGAGAATAATAATTTGAATTATTTGAAAAAATTTCCTAAAATTGGGGATAAGGTTGCTAAGCAAATGGTGTTGGATTTGAAAGGAAAATTGAATACTATTCATACTGGATTATTTGCTAAAGAAGATTTGACGGATGAATTGACGGAGGTTTTGGTTGGTTTGGGTTATAAGCAGGCAGATATTAAGAAGGTTGCTAGTAAAGTAAATCCTGATTTGTCGCTTGAAGATCAAATTAAAGAAGCCTTAAGATTAATGTTGAAGTGATTTTTCTAGAAAATACTTTTGTTTTTTTCCTCTTTTGTGATATAATTTTATTAGGATAGAGGAGCGGATTATGTGTGGGAAAGTATGATGGAATTTTAGTGAAGAAAAAGGTGTATCAAGATCCGGTGGTACATCATAATCGGTATACGAAATATGTTTTGTTGTCTTTGCTGCTTCTTTTTCTTCTTTTGGTTGGAAGTTATTGGGTTTATTATCGTACGGTTCTTTCTTTTCCTAATTTGGTATTGAGAGATTTGAAAGAACTTTATGAGAAGACTTTGGATGTTGTTCAGCCTGTTTTTCCAGAGAAAATTCTTTCTTCAGAGTCTTTTCGGGGAGAGATGCTTTTACCTTCTGATACTTATGTTTATGAAGGATCTTTAGATAAAAGTAATCTTTATGTGAATGTTAAAAGAGAAGGGGATTCTTTGTATTCTAGGATTGGATTATCGGATTATGCGATAGAATTTTCTGAAAGTGAGAAAAGAAATGTTCGCTCTTTGCAGAAAGTTCAATGGGGTACTGTTCTTGAAAATTTAAAAAATTATTTGAAGACGGCTAAATCGATGAAAAATTTTTATTTTGATCAACATACGCCTATTGTAGAAGTTAATTTTACGATGAGTGGTCAGGATTTGCAAGATATATTCTCTTCTGAATGGTTTGCTTCTTATCAAGCTATTGTTACTTTTCAAAATCATGCTTTTACCAATGAAATTTGTTCGATGAAGTTGGTTCTTACGAATATGAAAAATAGACATCGATACGCTTTACTTTATCAAAAAGATGAAATTACTTATACGGCTCCTGATGGACAAAAATATCTGGGGATAATAAAGAAAAATGGGGAAGATTTTTCGATGAGAATTTATCGTGATGATTCCTTTTATAGTATTTTTTTGAAGAAAAAAGAAAAAGATCAGTATGTTTATACTTATCAAATATTAGATCGGGTTTATAATATTACTTTTTCTGTTTCTGAAGGGAATGGGAACTATTCTTATCAGGTTCTTTCTGATATTGAGCATGATGGGGAGACAAGGGAAGTTTTGGTTAAATTGAATTTGCAGAAGCAAGAAAAGGGATTATTGGAAGAATCATCACTTACTGAGGTTGATTATATTCAGTTAAAAAAAGAGGAGCAGGAGAGCTATCAAAAAAGTTTAGATTTATTTTTAAAACCATTTAAAGAACTTCTTCAAGAATACAAGACTAATGTCTAGTAGTTGGATGATTAAAAGGAAAAGGGTTGTTTTTTTTGAAATGTTATGGATGATTGGATCCATAACTTTTTTGATGAGGTATAAATAAAGACAGCCTAGTAATCCCCAAGTAAGTGAAAGTTCTAGACAGACGTATTTTCCTAAATGGAAACTTTTCTTGGAATAATCCCATAGATTTATTTTAAAAATGGCATAGAGAATTGTTCCTCCTAGCCATTCAATTGTACTTAGTGTGATTGTACAAATGATGAAGGTAAGAATAAATTTTTTTATTTTGTTTCCTTTTATTTGCCTTAGAAAATATTTGTTTATTAGATCAATGGCTAAAATTCCGAATCCGTATACATAGGTAATTGGTCCGTAGCAGATTCCGCTGTAGCGTTTGCTTTTTTTTATTTTGTAAATTGTACTTTCTAAAAGAAAACCAATGATGGAATAGATGGTTAGGATATTTAAATAATAATTCATCATTATCACGTATAATCAATCTTATAGAAATATTAATTAATTTTTTATTGATTGATCCCTTTCTATTTACATTTTTGAATTA
>CAKPAK010000058.1 GCA_934132915.1 uncultured Bacilli bacterium | reverse complement strand
GGCCTAACATTAGCCACCACCAATCAAGAAATTCAACAAATCATAAAAGAATATATGGAAAATGAACAAATAAAAATACAATATACAAAAGATATTTTAGGCGTATCCATATGTGGCGCTATCAAAAATGTTATGGCAATAGGCTATGGCATACTAGATGGTTCCAATCTTCCCGATTCCAGTAAATTCCTCTATCTTACCAATGCCATCTACGAAATAAAATCTCTAATCCATAAACTAAACGGCGATCCTGAAACCATTATGACCTATGCAGGAATAGACGATATTATGATGACCTGTACTTCCCATACTTCAAGAAATTATACCCTAGGAAGCCTCATCGGCCAAAATGCTCCCAAAGAAAAAATCGAAGAATACAAAAAGAACACCACCATTGAAGGATTAGGAACCACTAAAGCAATACAAGAAATCGCTGAAAAGCAAAAAATTAATCTTCCTCTTACCAATACCATCTACCAAATTTTATACCAAAACAAAAAAGCAACAGAACTGATTAACATACTAAAAAAAGAGAATTTTACTCAACAGTAATTTTTCTCTTTTTTTTCTTTTCATCCGGATGATATAGCACTGTCCTATCATCCCGAATAATACAAGATAACAATTTTTGACGATCAGAAAAATCAGAACAAACAGTACCAAAAGAAGAATACAAAAATTGAGATGCTTCATCAGCATATAAATTAGGAAAACACCAATCTTTCTTTCCAACAACTTGATCAACCTTCCCTAAAACACCAGAAAGTTCACGAAAACCAAAAACCTCTTCTTTCAAAGTACCAATATGCAACAAGTAAATATCTCGATAAACCATCTTTGAAATCATTCCTCTATACAAATAATAAATTCTATTAATCGCATCCCGACCACGAACCTTCTCATAAACAGAAGAAATATCCTGATCATCTAAATAAACCATAAAATTCCAATCAAACGAAGAAAACATCCCTGGAAACAAATCCACCAAAGAACGAGAATAAACTTTCAAAGAACTATGAAAATCAGCCTCCGAAGCATTATCTTTCTCTTCAAAAACACGATACATATCTAACAGCGTATCAGAGTAAAAATAAATTCCAGGAATTTTCTTTTCAATAGTATCCGCCGAAAAAGCATACTCATCTTCTACCAATTGAACTAATTCTCCCTCTCGACTATCACAAAAAGAGTATATTCTCTCTCCCCGCTCCCAAAGAAGCCCATTCTTTCTCAAATTCAACCGCCTTTTATTCCAAACAACAAACTGATCTTTTTTCGAAAAATCAAGCGAATTAACTTCTACAAAATCATCCTTCTGTAACCGCATTAATTGAAGACAATTTTCATCACAATTAAAATATACCTTATCTCGATGAGAATCTAATCCCATTACACCATGCCGCCCATAAGTTAATCGCGACAATACCAAAGAATCATCATACTCTTTCTTCAAAATTGACAAAACCCGATAATCTTTCAACATCTTTTTAATTTCTACCAAGTTACGATAGCCAAATTGATTATTCATAACACCTATTCCTTCATCCCTTCAACATTTTTTTAGCGAAAATACTTCCCGATTTTCACACTACCGAAAAAACTGCTTACCAACAAAAAATCAACAAAGATAATAAGAGCTCATTCGTAAAAAGTATTTTAGCATCACACATTATATTTGTAAAGAAAAATTAATAAAAGAATGAAAAAAAGAAAGAATTCACTTTCAAACCATTTCTCTACCACTAACATTGAGCAAAACAAGAATTCGTCTTTTGGTAAAAATAATCAAAAATATCCTTTTCTTCCTAAACTATTTCCTCATTTAACTTCATATTAAAATTTTCCTGTTTAGAAGAAACTTTCTGAACAAGTTCTTCCGCATAACCATCTCTTACAAAAATAAAATTTGGCGCAAATATTCTTTTTTCCATAATATCAACCGAATTTCCCACTTCATCAGATAAAGTATACTCGCTCAATAAATGATCAAAGGATTTTAATAATTGAGAATAAGCCTCTGATCCCTTAGTTTTAAGAATTGCCTGTTCATTTTTTAACACATAAACATCTCTAAATTTCTCCTAGTGAAAACTATCCCACATTCGTACATAATATATTTTGAAAATATCATTAGCCGATTTTATCGCTTGCTCTATCACACTTCTACACCATAGGCGTTCCGGATCACCAAAATAAACAATAATTTCCTCTTCATCCAACTCCTCCCTTCCACTTATTAATTATATATATATTTCTTCAATAAAAGAAATAACGGAAGAGTTAAATCCTCTAAAAGCTTGGTTGAGTTATCCATCAAACTAAGTTCATTATCCAACTTTAAATCTTTTTCTCAATCAATATTTTTTACGCCTTAGGTCCTTCCCAATTTTCAAATTTATCCTTTAAATTCCTCAACTGTTCTGTTCCAATAGTAACAACACCATCCGTAGATTTCATCTCTTTAATGGCAATCGGATTACACCCATCCTCATCCAAATGATCCAACTCATCAATCGCAAACTTACTTCTACAATTTTGACACTGAATTTTGTCCCCAACTTGAACAAAATAAGCATATAAAGAACCTCCACAAGATTGACAAGTATTTACAACAATTCTTACATTACCTTTGAATCCCGAACGGCAAGTAATCCAATGGTTACAGCCTCATATTCATAGCTAATATACGTCACTTTATTGGTAATATCTTTTTCTTGAATAAGAATATTTCCCTCTTCATCCACCTTCGCTTTTTTAACTTCTCCAGTTACCTATTTTACCCGTTTAGAATGCTTTGAATTTTGATTTTTCAAAGTACATCCAGTCAAAGAAAATACCAAAACAAGAAAAACAAATAATAACAAACTAGATTTTTTCATTACTTTTCCTCACGAATATAAATAACTTGATAACCTAAACCATCAATAGTTTTAAGAATCTCTTTTGGATCAATCCTATTTTTTGAATAAACAAAAGCCTTCTTGTCCTTTAAATTTACTCTTACCTTAGAAACACCATCTAACTCTAATAATGATTTCTCCACCTTAGATTTACAATGATCACACATCATCCCTTCAATCATAACCACCGTCTTAACTTTTTTCTCAAACATCAATTATCTCTCCTTCCATCTTTTTAACCGCAAAGCATTAATAATAACAGTAAAACTAGATAACGTCATCGCTAAACCAGCAATCATTGGATTCATCGAAAGATGAACAAACTCTAATAACCCACAGGCAATAGGAATCATACAAACGTTATAAAAAAATGCCCAAAATAAATTCTCTTTAATATCAACAAGCGTTTTCTTACTAATATCAAGCAAATGATAAATAGAATTTAAATCATTTCTCATTAATATAACATCAGCAGAATCAGCCGCTATATCAATAGCAGAATTTAAACTTACCCCAATATCAGCAACAGATAAACTTGGTGCATCATTAATTCCATCTCCCACCATCATTACTTTTAATCCCTGATGCTTTAATTCTTTAATCTTTAAAGACTTATCTTTAGGAGATACATTGGCAATCACTTCATTAATTCCAATACTATCCGCAATAATCTGTGCCGTAACCGCATTATCTCCAGTAAGCATAATAACCCTTTTCCCCATATTTTTTAATTTCTCAATAACAAAAGAAGCATTATCCCGAACAATATCTTTAACCCCAATCAAAGCAATAACCTTCTTATCTTCTACAACATAAACAATACTATTTCCCTCCAAAGACAATTCCTTCTCCAAAGAAGAAAATGGATTCTCTATCTTATCCTTAGACAATATCTTACTACTTCCAATAAAATACTCCTTATCACCAATAATCCCACTTACTCCCATACCAACAATATTCTTAAAACAATCAACACAAAAATCCCCATAAGTATTTTCCTTCACATCCATCTTAAAAGCACTAGCAATTGGATGGGTAGATTTACTTTCTAATGAAGATACAATTTGCATTAAATCATCATCAGAATAAGGAGAAAAATTCATTATTTTAGACACTCGCAAGTTCCCATAAGTTAAAGTACCCGTCTTATCAAAAACAATAACATCAATTTTATTCGCGTTCTCAAGAATTTCAGATTTTTTAACCAATATCCCGTTCTTTGCACACAACCCCTCACTTACTACAACAGCAAGCGGTGTAGCCAATCCTAAAGCACAAGGACAAGCACAAACAAGCACCGTTACAAAATAAACAATAGATGCATTAAAACTATATCCCAGTACAAGATGAACAACAAATGTTATTGCCGCCAAAATCATCACAATAGGAACAAATATTCCACTAACTTTATCTGCAATTTTTGCAATCGGTGCCTTAGTATTCGTAGCTTCTACAACCAATCTGACAATCTCTGATATCGTGGAATCTCGTCCAATATTCTCCGCCTTATACAAAACCTCACCATCTAAATTAATTGCTCCCGCAACAACCTTATCATCTATCCCCTTTTTAACTGGTATAGACTCTCCACTAATAAACGATTCATCCACATGGGTATTTCCTTTAACAACACATCCATCAACAGCAAACCGATTTCCAGGCTTAGCAATCAAAATATCCCCCTTCTTCACTTCATCAATAGATACTTCTTTCTCCTTCCCTCGAACAAACAAAATTGCCTTCTTTGGTGTAATCGTTACCAAGCCCTTTATCGCATCTTTAGTTTTTTCTTTACTAACACCATCTATATATCTACCAAACTTAATTAAATAAAGAATAACACAAACACTTTCAAAATATAAACTTTCCGCATATTCATTATTTCCTTTTAATATCATAATCATATTAAATGTACTAAATATAAAACTTGAAATAACACCTAATGTAACCAATGTATCCATATTAGGAGATTTATATTTGATATTTTTAATACCATTAATAATAATATCTCTTCCAAAATAGATAAAATATAAACTAAATAGAAATAAACATACTGAATAATTTATTGGATGATTTATCATATGTAAAAAAGGTATTACAGGTAAATGAACCATATGTGACATTGAAATATATAGAACTAATAATGCAAGTAAACCATTAACTATAAAATAAACATTTTTATTAGTATTACTATCCTCTTGTTCATCATAAACTCCTAATGACTTAAAGCCCGCTTCATGAATAAAACGATTCAAATCCTCAAGAGTAACATTATCATCATAACAAATACTAACAGAAGACATAACTAAATTAACCAAAGCATCATCAATACCCTCTTGCTTCAATAAGTATTTTTCTAAACTTGATGAACAAGCACTACAAGTCATGCCATCTATTTTTAAAATGATTTTCTTCATCCTTTCACCTCAAAATATCTTTCATCATCAATAACCTTAATACGATTAGTAATCATATTCATCCAACAATGAATAGAATACACTCCCACTTTATCAGGAGTAAATTCTATAACATTATCTCCCACTTTAAGCTCTTTCTTAATATTAAATTCATTTATCCAAACAACATTATTACATCCCGTTAAGTACTTTTTAGAAACATGAATCACCAATCTAACCTTCATCCCTTTTTGCACAATAACATCATCATAACCATCATAAGATAAATTAATCCGAACCTCTTGATAATCCTTACGAATTGTTGAGGCTGTATAATCTCCATAATCATTAAATAATACATTATAATTTATACCTAAAGTACTTAATCCTCTAAATAGCATTACTATAGATAGTAATAAAATAAGTACAGATGCTATTTTAGAGAGCACTATCCTTTTTCTTCCCTTTACAACATTAAAAACTACACCTACCCCAAACATCAAAGGAATTGTTCCTAAACAAAATAAAAACATCGATAGCGCCCCACCAATAAATGAAGCAGTAGATAAAGCATACAACTGCATAGCTTGTAATGGTCCACAAGGCATAAATCCATTCAGTAACCCAACAACAAAGGAATTACTCATCCCCACTTTCCTATTCCAATGAATCCATCTTGGAAATCTAACAGGAATCATATTTAACATGCCCAAAACCATAAACAACATCACTACTGAAGCCAATAAAATAATCGATCCGCTTAAAATTTCATTAACCTGAATAACCGAACCAATAAGACCTACCACTCCACCTAAAAGTGTATAAGAAATCAATCTACCCAAATTATATAAAATTGACCTCTTTAAATTAACTCGATTTTCTCGATGAAATGTAGTCATTAAATTAATAGCCCCACACATACTAATACAATGAACGCTAGTAAATACCCCAATCATAAATAACATACCATAACCAACATTATCCCCAATCGTAGGAATCACATTAAAAATATTATACCCAAACACTTTCCACATGAAAAAAAACAAAAACAAAAGTAAAAGTAAAATCAAAACAAATTCCTTAAACTCAATGTTTGAATCAATATCTTTAATATTCTCACTAATATCATCTTTTCTTGTAAAATAACCTAAAGAGTTTATTTTTTGAATAATACTTCCTTCGTCTATCCTCTTTCGTAAAGTTATTTTAGCAATATTCCGAACAATTTCCACATCCTTAACTTCTTTTAACGAAAGCAAATTCTCTTTAATTCTAGCCCTACAATTATCACAAGTAATACCATCAATTTTCACATACAAAACACCCATTAATTAAGTCTCCTAATCAATTCCATTACTTCATCAATAATCTCTGGATCATCATTCTTAATCTCTCTAACAACACAAGTAGATAAATGACTTCTAAATATTTCATTACTAACACTTTTAATTGATTTATTAATTGCTAAAAGCTGAATTAAGATGTCATTACAATACTTATCTTCATCAATCATCTTCTCTACTCCTCGAATTTGTCCTTCAATGGTCTTTAACCTTTTATTCAACTTCTTTTTTGTTTCATCATCTCGATGAGTACTCTTCATACAATTATCACAATATTCACATTCATTTTTCATCTACTCTTCATCACCACCTTAAACAGTATAACACCCCCTAGGGGTATTAGTAAATATAAAAATATTATTTTTTATCAAATTATCATCCTTCTTTCCATAAAAAAAGCATTAACAGAATTGATTAATACTCATTTACTTTCATTAAGCTATTAATCATTATTTTTATTGATAATTGATTTACAATAACCTAAACTTTAAGCTCATCTTCCAATAGCAAATATTCTAAGCAATATATTATGAATTAAGAGTTTTATTAAAATTAAAAAGTATCAACAAATTATTTCTTATTGACACCTTTACATATTTCACTCTACTACCTTATAATTATTTAATACATACTTATTAATTGATTCAATATCATTATCAATTACATTGTTAATAATTTGCCTCTTAACATCATCTAAAATTAATCCTATTACTCTTCCACTATATCCAAGAGATATTAAATTATCACCACTATAAGTAATTGAATTATACTTATCTCTAACCATAATATACTTAAATTCTATTTCCTTTAATTTTTCAATCCTATTCATATATTCAGGATTTTGACTCATTACATCAGCCATCTTCAAATCAAATAACATTTCAATTCTATTCATATCAAACTTCTTATAAAAATTATATATCTTGTTATTTTTAATACTTAAATCATTCTCATGATACAATACTAAATCAGATACAATCTTTTTCGTTTTATTATCTAATTTATATTTATTAGCAAAAGCGCAAAAAATATCATTACTAATATTAGCATGCCCTAAAAAATGACCTACTTTCTCTTCATCCAACTCAAATACTCTTGGCTTACCAATATCATGAAATATTGATGCTAATCTTAAATAAAGGTTTTTAGGAGTATTTTTAACAACATTTATTGTATGAGTATAAACATCATAAATATGATAATCATTACGTTGATTAAAATTATCACATTCCTTAAGTTCTGGTATTATTTCAAAAAAAATTTCTCTGTATTCATCCATATACCTATCAACATTATCTGAAATAATAATTTTTTTGAATTCCTCAAATACTCTTTCAGGAGCCACGTCATTTAATAATCTTTTCTTATCTATCATTTGCCTTTTTGTATTAAAATCAATCTTAAAATGATACTTCAAAGCCAATCTAATAGCTCTTAATATTCTTAACGGATCATTTACAAAACCTGCTCCTAATGGATCAACAAGAGCGATCGTTTCATTATCAATACTGTTCATTCCATTATAATAGTCAATGATATTTCCGTCCACATCCACCGCTATTGCATTCATTGTAAAATCTCGATTAAACAAATCTTCTTTTAAATCCTTACCTCTATAAGTAGAAAACTCGATATCAATTCCATTATTTCTAATTATTGCTGTATTCCTATGATTATTTTCCTTCATAACAATTATATTTGGTATCAACTCTTTTAGTTTATCAAATGAAATATTAGTACAAAAATCAAAATCTTTATTATCAACACCAATTAAATAATCTCTAACTGCTCCACCAACCAAATAACACTCATAATGATTATCTATAATAAGTTGCATATATTTTTTTAAATCTTCAGAAATTTCCATAAACCTTTTTGGCATTTTAACCACCACTTTCATACACAATTATAGCATGAAACTACAATATATTTTTACTTATGTAATAGATCAAATTTTACTTTTTTATCCATGGTATAATTTATTTATTTTCAATTTGTTTTGTTTCACTTAATAGTCTATCAAAATCTAACACATAACTCTTATTCTGTATAACTTTATATTTTTCATCTTCATTTTCCACTTTTTCGACTGCTTGTTTATGTGAAATTTTTTCATTTCCAATCAATTCTATCGAATGGGACAAATCATTTCTTTATGACCACATAGTTATCTCCTTCATTATAAAATTTAACGAGACGGAAAAATGCCAGCATTTCAAATGCTGGCATTTCCACAATAATTGTCCACATAGATTTTTATGGATTTTCCTCGATTCTGTCCACATTATTTATGCTATGTGGACAAATCGTGGACAAATTGTCATCTATAGATAAAATTATCATTTTTGCTATTTTTATCAATTCCTTATTTTATAAGGGTTTGCGAGGTTATTTACCACAACAGTTCTTGTATTTCTTACCAGACCCACAAGTTGTAGAAACTCCCATATTTATAATACTTATAATATTTATAATATTATTGATATTTCAAGGTTTTATCGTTTTGGT
>CAKPAK010000057.1 GCA_934132915.1 uncultured Bacilli bacterium | reverse complement strand
TACATAAGCTTCTTTAAGATTATTTTCTAGGATATAAGAATTTTTTTCTTTTTGAATTTTATCTCTTTCTTTTTTTAGAGCGCTGATTTTTCTTAATTCTTTTGTTTCTTTGATACTAATGGAAGAAGCCACTTCATCTAAGATATCGATTGATTTATCAGGGTTATGCCGATAATAGATATATTTATCTGCAAGTAAGACAATTTCTTTAACCATATCATCTGGAATTTTTACTTGATGATAGTGTTCATAAATGGGTTTTAGTTTGGTTAAAATTTGAGTGGTTGTTTTCAGACTTGGTTCTTCAACCATGACTTTTTGAAATCTTCGGTCTAAAGCTTTATCTTCTTCGATAAATTTTTGATATTCTTTAGTTGTCGTAGCCCCGATACAATGAATTGTTCCTCTTGCTAAAGATGGCTTTAAAATATTAGAAGCATCAATGGCTCCTTCAGCTCCGCCTGCTCCCACTAGGGTATGAATTTCATCAATAAAGAGAATAATATTTTCTTCTTGTTCTACTTCTTTTAAGATTTTTTGCATTCTTTCTTCAAATTCGCCTCGGTATTTGGTTCCAGATACAAGGGTTGCCATGTCTAGAGAGATAATTCTTTTATTCTGTAAGTTTAGAGGAACTGAACCTTCTGCGATTTTGGCGGACAAGGCCTCAATAATGGCCGTCTTTCCTACGCCAGCTTCTCCTATTAAAATCGGATTATTTTTGGTTCGACGGCAAAGAATTTCAATGACACGATTGAGTTCTTTCTCTCGTCCAATGACAGGATCAATTTTTTTGCTTCTAGCTTTTTCTACTAAATCGTAACCTAGTTCATCAATTAATAATTTTCTTTTATGCCTCTTTTGTTTTTTAATTAATTTTCCAGAGAATTCATCATATAAATCTTCTAGTGAAATTCCCATTCCAATTAAAATTCGAATTGCAATTCCCTCCCCTTCTTCTAAAAGGGAGGCAAAAAGATGGGCAGGAGTCACTTCTCCATTATTATTATCTTTGGCATCTAAAAGGGAATTTTCCATAATTTTTTTAAGAAGTGGTGTATAAAGATAGAATTTTGTTTTTTTAGTACCTGTTCCAATTATGGATAAAATTTCTTGTTTAAAGTTTTCATAAGTTAATCCATATTCTCCTAATTTTTGAGACAAGGTTTCTTCATTTTTTAAAATTGATAAAATTAAATGCTCTGTTCCAATATAAGGATGATTTAAGGCTATCATCTCTTCTCTTGCTTTTAATAATACGTATTGTGCTTCTTCACTAAAATTACCAAGCATGTTTATGCTCCTTTCTTCATTATTTTTGTGATTGATTATTTTGTTATTATTATTTGTATTAAGATTATTTTTTATCTTATATCTTATGGCTATTGCTTTTATCTTATGGTTATTGCTTTTATCTTATGGTTATTGCTTTTATCTTATGGTTATTGCTTTTTTATGATTCCTTTTGATTTGATTCTGATTTCTTGATTTGTGTATCTATAGTTATTTTGGGACGTATTTTTTCATTTTAAACAATTTTAATGTAATTCTTGGCATGTTCCAGGGGTTGGTCTGTAAAAGCAGTGATTTTTGTAACGACCGGCTAAGTTTTGATCCCACCAGGTTGCTTTGCAAGATTCTCCTGTTGTGGGAGCATAAAACCATAGGGCATTCGTTGCTGGATAGTAATATTCTCCTCGGATAATTCTTCTGGCTAGACTTTTTTCTAGTTCGGTCGGATTGCCATAAAAAAGACTACTAGAAGGGCCGCTGAAACCTCCTGGAGACTGATAAACCATTTTACTAATAGTTGTGATATCTTTAAATGTTAGGCATTTGGCAATGACACGGTTAATTCCAACATTACCAACCATTAGCATTCCTAGATTCCCCTCACCTACGGCTTCTGCACGCATTAAACGAGCTAAGAGTTCTAATTCTTTCTCGGTATATTTTACAATCATTTTACCACCTAGAATAGTATATGCTAAAGGGTGTAAATTCATGACTTGTCCCACGTCTTTGGCATATTTTCGTTCTTTATAGAAAATACTGATTCAGTATTTTACTAAAAATAAGAAAACAAGATGAGGAAAAGTTTGGGATTTTGTTTAAGGAATGTTATAATTTAGGAAGGTGATACGAATGAGGGGTAATCAATACAAACAAGAAAAATATATGGAAAAGCTAATGCGTGGGGAGTGCTCTGGCTTTGTGTCGGGAAATATGGCTTCGATGGTGCGTATGCAGTTGGGGAAGCGGGAGTTTTCGACGTTTTGTCCTTTTGAGGGCGCAGATAAAGTTATTTTTTATACAAAGGCTGAACCTAAGCTTAGTTTGTGTAAGATTTTGTGCAAGGGTGAAATTACGCATGCGATGGTTTTAGGTACTTTATTTGGACTTTCTCTTTGTGATGATGTATTTGGCGATATTGTGTATTATCAGGGGTATTTTTATGTTTATGTTTTTTCTGAGATTTATGATTATTTGAAGCAAGAGTTGGTTCAGATTGGAAAGTATTCTGCCCGGATAGAGGAAGTTCCATTAGATAGTTTAGCAGATTACCAGCGGGAGTTTTTGACGAAAAAGGTCATTGTATCTAGTTTACGTGTAGATAATGTAATTTCGCGTGTTATTGGGGATAGTCGAGAGGGAATTTTAGAGAGAATTCGGGAGCAAGAGGTTATTTTAAATGATGATATTTTAAGGAAAAAGCATGCTATTTTAAGAGAGGGAGACCGATTTAGTGTCAGAGGATATGGAAAGTTTTTGTTTGACCGAATTGAGGGAGAGACAAAAAAAGGGCATTTGATTTTGGTGATAAAAAAATATTGCTAGGATGAGGGGGGAGAATTTGGAGATTATTGGAGATTGTTGGTGGAAGGAGTTTTTACAGAAGTGATATAGAAATCGTGATAAAAAATAAGATAAAATGAAGCTAATAATAAAAAAAGAAAGAATAAAATAGTGGTGTATAAAAAGGAATCGTCTAAATAATGTAAATAAAAATGATGAAAGAAAAAAATAAGACAAATAAAAAATAAAATAAAGAAAAAAACGCCTCTAAAGAATAGATGGGCGTTTAAGTTAAGATAAAGGTTCAAATTTGAAAAGAGCTTTTATTTTCTCGGATTTTTAATCAAGTAACTATAGATTTGAATGATAGTTGTTTGTCCGTTTGAATCTTTTTTATAAATTTAGTTCATGAAAAATTAGAATTAAAAAGGGGGAAATATGAGAGGTAAATAAATTGATTAAAATATTTCCCCCTTATTTAGATTATGTATTTTAAGTTATTTAACAACCGTGGAAGTTTGAGTGGATTTGGCATAGACGTATCCTGAATAAGAAGTATCATTGTAAGTTCCTAGAGAAGTTGTGGAATCTATCCAAAGATAAATTTTGTATTCTGTTTTGGTATCTGTTAAAGGAACGGTCGCTAGTAAGGTATCTGCTCCTGTTTTTGTTATTGCCCCTTCTGATACTTTAGTTCCTGCTTTTTCTACTCTATATTTGAAAGATCCATTACTGATTGGGGCGGTTGTTGTTGATTGAGTATAGAGATAAATTTGGGACTCTGTATATATTTTGCAACTGGTATCTTTAGATAATGTTACTGTTGTAGTAGCACCTTCCGAATAAGTTTTGCTACTTTTTAGAGATGCGCTCGTGATGTTCTGGCCTGTATAACTTACATTAAAACATCCCCCAGTTCCAGTTGCGTTATTTTGATTTGCGGATAAGCTCATATATGCGTATGTGGCCGAGAGAGAAAATATTACTACAAGACCTACGATGATGATGGATTTTAGATTTTCTTTTTTCATAGGGATAATCTCCTTCCTATGTTTTATTTCTGTTCTAATCATAGCAAAAATTCAGTATTTTTTCAATATGAACAAAGAATAAAAATAGGAAATGTTTGGAAGTTGTTGGTTGATGGGATTATTTTTTCTCTAGATTTTGAAGAAGAAGCTTAAAATAATCGTTTATGGTGGATTTGAATATTTGGTTTAAATTTTAAGAAGGAGCAATTTTTACTGTTTTGGATAAATATAATGAAAAAAAGCCGAAAAAAATCACATCTTAATTTTCGAATGTGATTTTAGTTCATTTTAAGGATGAGTGATTTCTTTTTATGATTTTATCTTTTATTTGCAAATGTTATTGTTTATTGTAAATATTATCATTTATTGCAAATATTTTTTTAATTGATAAGGATGGTTTGGCCGATGGTGAGGTTGTTAGTGGTTAGGTTGTTTAGTGTTTTTAGATTATTTACGGTGGTGTTGAATTCTCTGGCTAAAGAGTATAGGTTGTCGCCTGGCTTGACGATATAAGTTGTGGTAGTGGTTGGCTTGGTAATGGTTGTTGTAGATGGTATTTTTAATTGTTGACCGATGGTTAAGTTATTTGTGTTTAGATTATTTAGAGACTTGATTTTTTCTGTTGTGGTATTATAGTTTTTGGCGATGGAATATAGGGTATCACCTTTTTTGACGGTGTAGGTTGCGGTGGTCGTTGGGACTTGAATGAGTTCTGTTGGTGGGAGTTTTATGGTTTGACCGATGGTTAAGATGTCATTAGCTAGGTTATTTAGTTGTTTTAGAATGTCTATGGTGGTATTATTTTGTGAAGCTATTCTATAAAGCGTGTCGCCCGGCTTGACGGTATAAGTGATGTTAGATGTTGATTGGGATGGAATTGTGAGGTTTTGGCCAATGGTTAAATTATTGCTGGTTAGTTGATTTTGTTTTTTTATAACATCTACTGTTGTGTTATATTTTTGGGCTATTGAGTATAAGGTGTCCCCTTTTTTTATGGTGATGGTTTGGGTAGAATTATTTTGTGGTGGGATATAAGGAATGTTTTTATATTCTAAAATGGATTTGATTACAGCTTCTGCTAATTCTTTATAGTTATTGTTTAGAAATTGATTGTTGGAAGGCGTATCATCAATGAAACCGTATTCGACGATAAGTGGTTGCGTTGTACCCGTGTTACGATGGATAAAATAGTAGTCCTTGTTGGGATTGGAGGGAAGCGTTCTTTGGTAGGTTCGGCGGGTGGTTTGGCCTGCTAGCAATAGATTTTTGAGGATGGAGTCTGGGAGAGTGGCTGAGTTTCGAAGGGCGTAAATTACTTCAGCACCGGTACCACCTGGTGATAGTCATTGTGTAACTATTTTCTATTTTTTCTTACATATTTTTTTCTAATATAAAATCTTTTTATCTCATTGCTATATGTGGTATTCGCAAAACTAAGCTCAACAGATTTTTTTACATAAATAATCTTTCCTACATATTGTTTATATGTATCCATAACTATTAGTAAGTAATAAACAGTATTCAATAACATTATTGTATCTATCTTTCTATTCGAAAAATATTGCCCATGTTGACTAGGATTTCTTCTAACTTTTTTATTTGTTTTAATTCTAATTCTTTTATTAAAATCAACAGTTTCATATATTACATTAATATTATCATTTAGCACTAAGATCGGAATTACTTCAAAATTGTCATCCGATGTATTATCAATTATTTCTACTATAGGTAGCATTATATCTTTTCTTTTTAAGCAACCCTTATCTGATAAAAATTGCGAGCATAATTCATCTATTACTGATAATATTCCTGTATTAGCCAACGCATAATCTCTCTGATAAAACGAATTTTTTATTTGTTTTAATATTGTTTTATGTCTATATGGAATTTTGAATAATAATTCATTAAACAATTTTTCAAGTTTTGCTTTATCAAAATACTTTAACATATATTTATCAAATTCTTTTTCTGAATTGACTATGGTTGTCAGGCTTTTTAATTCGTCAGAAGAAATGTCATAAGGGATAGTCCAAATATATTCACTTAACTTTTCTGAATATTCTATCCAATTTAGCAAACTATCTGGATTTTCCCTCGCTTTTTCCAAACTCTTTGATAATTCATCAAAATATGATGTCATTTTAGGTAAACTATCAATTACTTGTGATGTAATCGGTTTTAAAGCTTCTGAAAGTTTTTTTGCAATTTCTTGCATTGGATTCATTTGTTTTACTATGCTAGAAATCAGTTCGTTTTGCATAGAAATAATTGGTTTCATTGTTTCTACTAATCTATGGTTAAAATCAAAATAGCTAGGCTTTATACTTTCTAAAATTGATTCTGAAAACTTTTGAAGTGGAGAAGATAAATTAGTATTAATTAAATCACAAAAATAATTATTTATTTTTATTGCTGGTAATAAATTTTTACTAAAACTATTGGATATGGATAATGGTGAAGGAATTTTAACTATAGGAAAATCATTTTTTATAACATTTGAATTCAAAGGGCTAGATAATAAGTGATTGGAATTTTCTTTCTCATATTCAGATAACTCTATAACATCATCTGGATTCCCTATTCTTTTAATATATTCTAGACCACCATCTACTGCTATGCTGCCACAAGTACATCTTTTTAAATCATTAGTATCTTTTGACTCAATAATATCTTTACATTTTTTACATTGTGCTTTATTACTTATTATTTTATTTTCCATACTACTTACTCCATAATAATTAAAATATAACTTTATTTCATTTCAATTTCTTTTTCATCTACATATTCGTAGTTTAGCGCATTATTACTAGTAACTACACTTTCACCAATTTCTTTTTCTAAGTCTTCTCTGGCATTACCAGCAATTTTACCACCACGTCTTGCTACTTCAATATTTTCATTTAAGCCTTTTGGATTTTTCTTTTTAGCTATTTCTTTTGTTGCAATTTCTCCTAAATCAGCTAATGCTACTTCAACATCTGTCATATTATCTCTTAATGATTCTTTTCTAAGACCTTTAAATGATTTATATTGTTTTGCAGTCATTCCAGACCATTCTTTATAAATTTCATTTGTTAGAATTGCATATTCTTTTGATTCGGTTATTCCGCCATCTTTCCATACATCAGTAAGTTGTTTTCTATCTTGAATACCCTTAATCCTTTTAGCAATCCATTTTTCATCAAAACCTTTGGATCTATATAAGTCGATCGCTCTTTGTCCTGCTAGCGATGGATCAAATGTCTCATCTATTCTCTCACTACCCAATTTTGCTAGCCATTGTTTAATTGGTTCTGCATTCTTACTAGGAATTGATTCAATAATTCTAAACATCCCTTCAATATCAACAACATCAGTATTATAATATTTACCATCAGAAGCTTTTAATTTAAGTTGGTTACAATTTGTAACCGACTCATTTCCTTCTTGTTTTAGTCTATGTTTTAATACTTTCCAATAATTTCTTGGATTATCACTTTCAGATACAACTCCTACTATATCAACAACACTAATATAATATTTTTCATCTTCTTTATCCCATACAGTTCTAATAGTTTCATTTTTAAATATTTTATTTACTAAATGCATTTTATCTTGATTCATAAGTTACCTCCTACTCTATTTCAAATTCAGATAAATCAATTATATCTTCAAAATTTTATTAAATAAATCTTTATGCTTTAAACCTATACTAATCATACATCATATCTACATAACTCATTACACTATCTTTAATACCCATTTTTTCAGCATATGAAGATAGTTTAACAAGATCCTTATCCTTTCTTTTTATATACTCTCTTATACTATGTTTAATATGTTCAGAATCCATTCTATTTTTAGATCTAATAATATCACATATACATCTTTCGACGTCATATGCTGTAACTTTATTACCTATAGGTGTTTCTACTTCAACAAGTCCTAGTTCATAAATATCATTATCAACATAAAACACATTATGTTTTTTTAAATGAACACTATTATAACTTCGTTTTACTGTTATATCATATACATCAGTTGAAGCCTCTATAGATAGACCATGAAAATATAAAGCAGTCATATGAGAATATATTATATTAGGCATACTTAAACCAAAGACATAATAATTATCTTCAATTTTATTAGTATCAATATAAATACCGGTTGCTACTTTTTTTATAAGTTCTTTTTCTTGCATAATTGAAAGATACATCCTGTGTATATCAAACATATCTAATTCCTTTGAAGTAATATATCCATTATTTTTTTTCATAAGTTCTTCAATAATTTCGATATTACTTTTATCTTGAAATTCTTTTATAGTTAATTTTTCCATACTATACCTCTTTTGACTTTTCTACTGAAATTATATCACATTCAGTGATTTTGTCAAACAATATAACTACTTTTATTTTTTTATTAGTTTTGCTGACTTTGCATTTAACAATTTATGGTATAATAGAAAGCATTTAGGAGGTTCTAGTATGTTTAAAACTATAGAAAAGAATTACAAAAAGAATTTAAGAGAAACTAAATTCAATAAATTTTATTGGATTACATCAATTTTATTAATTTTAAGTTCTTCGTTATTACAAATTTCTGATAATATTAAGCCATATTTTATTTATATCTTACTTTTAATTTTTGTTATAGGATACTTTATAATAAATTACAAGAAAACTATGAAAAATGTTAATATAAAAAATAAAACCAATTTTATAGAAAAGTTAAAGATTTATAACAACGAAATTGAAAAGCAAAATTTTAATAAAATTATACCATTATTAAAACAATACAATTTCAAGACAAAAAATGATTTGAAATTAGCTATTGATTATTATAATAGTGAAAAACCTATTAAAATAGAATCTGATTATTTAGGATGGATTATTTCTATCGCATTAACATTATCATCTTTTATTGAAATTGCATATAATACTAAAACTCAGACAATAGATACAGCCAAAATATCAGTTATATTGAGTTCAACTTTAGGAATTATAATTGGATTTTTAATACCCATAATTATTTTTAAGATATTCATAAACAATTTATTTATTTCAAAGAAAACAATTCGTTCAAACTTAAGTGATGATTTATCATATATATATTTAAATTTTGATAAGTATAAAAATCAGCTATCAAAAAAGCAATAAGTATAACTATATAATATTCAACTTCTACCCATCTTGGGTAGAAGTTTTAACTTGTGCCCAAGTTGAACGCAAGTTATAATTTTACTTACAGAAAATCAGATTACAGTTAATTTGCTATTTTTTAACCTTGTAGCAATATGCGACGAAGTTATAACTTCCGACCAACACGGTCGTATGTTAACCTTGTCC